>JAGVGS010000099.1 GCA_020057015.1 Candidatus Omnitrophota bacterium
AGGATCGGATCGCCGAAAATGATCCCATAGAGGAGCATATTGGCGTACTCGGTGGCAAGATGGACCTCGGCCGCGTCATGGACCGGCAGCTCAGAGAGCTTCGCCTCGGCCACCGTGGAGAAGCCGTGTTGCTCAGAGCCCGCGATATAGCCATATTCCGCCGTGCGGACTAGTTTTGAAACATCCTGGAGCAATTTCCAGTCCACCGCCACGTTGCGGATCATGTTGCCCTGGGCATCAAATTGGCCGCCGTGCGCAGCCCCTGACTGCACGCTGAACACGTTCGGGCCTTCGATGCCCTTAGGTCGCAGGCCTTCCAGCACAAGGTCGAGGAACGCGCGCACCTGGCTCAATGTCGTGTTGAACTTCTTGCCCACTTCGCCCACTTCGGCGCCCAGCGCGATTTGCTGCGTGCCGAAGATGCGCTCGGCTTCACGGCGGGTGTACTCAGCTAGCTCGATGAAGACCTTAGCGCTCTCGGTCTGCTGCGCGCGGTCCCACTCATACTGGAGGGCTTTTCGGCTCTTGGCGGTGGCCAGCTTCGCCAGCGGAACTTCAACCGCCCCTGGCCAGCCAAACGCCACACCCTCGAGCAACTCCGGCTTCGTCGTCTGGACGTTGACGAGCACGTAATCCACCGCCTCCTCGTTGAAGCGCACATCATCCTTCTCAGAGCCCTGCACGCTGAGCTGGCCAATCAACAGCTCCCGCTCATGCTCGGTGGGAAACACCTCGTTGAACCGCCCATCCCGCAACGCCTGGCGAATCCAGGTGGTCACTTCAAGCTCCACATACTTCGGCTCTTGCTCAATGGTAGAAGAGTCCAGATCCACCAAGCGGAAACCGGCCTCTAATCCGCGAGTGATCTTGGCCTTGAGCTTGGCGATTTCCGCCTTCGGATTCTTCTGGTAATCCTTGGCGCTGATCTGCGTGTGGTCCATCTTGAGGAAGACCGGCCCCTCGTAGCCTTCGTAGATCGCGCCCGCCACCGACTCGGCCGCCATGCCGGCATAGTCATGCCCCTTGCCGGTGTAGCCTTCCTCTGAGGCGGCAATCTCGAGGATGAAGAACTTCGAGTCCGTACGCTTTGCCGCGCGGAAAATGCGGCGCGCCATGGTAAAGCCGTCCCAACGAATGTTAAACGCCGGCAGCGTACGGTTCTTGATCTCGCCGCGGCCCATAGCTTGGTAGAGGCCGTGCGCTGAAGCGGAACGGACGCCGAATTGCGGTGCGAGCTCGCGGATCGCCCAACGGGCGGCCTCGCGGACGTTTAGATCGGTCTGGATGACCGAATCGTAGGCAAGATCCGCAAACAGCGGGCGTAGGGCCTCTTTCTGGCCTTCGCGGATGCGCAGCTGCGTTTCCCCAGCTGGGCCGGGTACCAGCTCAACATAAGGAAGGAGCTTTGCGAGCAGCGCCGGGGCGCTGGTGAAGCGGTTGAAGTGGGCATAAGCACCGGTGAGTTCGTCGATCGGGCGTTCAATGCCCGCGGACGCGAGCACAGGAGCCCGCTCGCCAGATTGGGCGCGGGCGATGGCAGCCCGGGCGGCCTCGCGGTTGCCTCTCTTGGGGTCCCAGCCGGGATACGCCGCGGCCAGGTCTGCCTGCAGCGCTGCTTGCGCTTCGGGCGTGAGGGATTGGACCCATGCGGCCACGCGGTAGGAACCTTTGGTGCTGCCGGGCTCTACTAGCTGGAGCTCTCGGTGCAGCTCGGTCAGATCGCGGCCGACCGTTCTAGGGTGGAGCGACATAAATACTGCCAGTGAGCGAGCGGAGAACTCTGCCGTGCCCCGTTCTGTAAGCCGGCCCAGCGCGAAGGCAAAGGTGCTCGAGACCGAGCCCTTGGGCGGTTCGGGAGGCTTGCCGGCTACCTCTGCCTCGAGGGCAGCAATCGCATCCGGCGCGTCGGCCGCACCGCGGGCCCGCATCTCATCAGCATCGACATGGATGGATGCAAACACAGCGGGAGCGCCGACAGGCAACGCCAGCGACAAAGCCACCACCCCGGCAAGAAACCGCGATCTCATCCAAGCAATCCACGCCATGTTCGCGTCCTCCTTAAGTTTGCGTGTTAGGGCAGAGCCGATACGCCCGCAGCTGCCATGACGTCGTCGTAACTGCCGCGGCCGCTCTTGTACTTCACCACCGCGCGGTACAGCCGCTCGTTCGTGGGCTGGCTGACCTTGGGGGTCATCACGACCGTGCCGAACCCTTGTTCCTTCAGTCGTCTCGTAATCTCAGGAGAGTGAAAACCGCCGGTGATCAACACCACCAGGCGCTCTTGGCTTTCGCCGATCTTGGCGACCGCGTTGCGCACCAGCGCTTCGTCGCGCTGAGCCGCCACCGTGTAGAAACGCCCGAGTGTCGGCAGCGCCTGTTGCAAGGCTGCGACATCAGGGAGCGCTGCCGCCGGCAGGCCCTGTTGGGCCCGCTGCGCGCTCAGAAAACCATTCCACTGGGCCGCTGCCTCGGCCAGGTGGGCGGCCTCGAGCTGCCGATACTCGGCAGGCGATAAGCGGAAATTGAGCAGCTTCTGTACCAAGTCCAGCTCATTCAAGATGCGGGCTAGCTGCTGGCGCTCGGGAGTGGAAGCGTATGCGGCGCGCACCTTGTCGGCAAAAGCGTCCAATTCATGCGACAGGGCCGTGGGATTCAATTGCACACTTTGTTCGAGGTAGGCGATGTATTGCGTGAGCTGCGGGGTGGCTTGCGGATCGAGTTTGGCGGCGGCCATCAGTTTTTTAAGCGTTTGGTAGAACGCCAGCGGCTGCACGCGGCCGGCTCGCAGGGCCTGCGCCTGCGCGATCAACCCCTCTAGGTCCGCCGCAGCGGCA
>JAGVGS010000063.1 GCA_020057015.1 Candidatus Omnitrophota bacterium
CACCGATTCGATCATGGTGCGCAATTGCTGCATCACCGGATGCTGGCCGATCATGCCGGCAAAGGGGTCGGTCTCCGGGTCATCGGCCAGGATGTACTCATGCAGGGCGCGCTGGATGGTGGCTTCCAATTCCTCGGGCTGAATGGGCTTGGCCAGGTAATCGAACGCGCCCTGGCGGATGGCGTCGACTGCGGAGGTGATGTTGCCAAAGCCCGTCACCACGATGACGTTGATCTCCGGCGAGCGGCTCTTGATATGCGCCAGCAGGCTGATGCCATCGACCTGGGGCATCTTCCAATCGGTGATGACCAGCTGAAAGGGCCTACGCTGCAGGTGGGCCATGGCCTCGGCGCCATCGGAGGCCATTTCCACCTCATAGCGCATACCGCGCAGCATCTCATAGAGCGAGCCGCGGATCAGCGGATCATCATCAACCACCAGGATGCGCGCTTTGGCCATGCTACGCGGCCTGGGCCTCGGTTGGGGCGACGGGCACGTGGATGCGAAACGCCGTGCCTACGCCGGTTTGGCTGCTGAACTCGATCTGGCCGCCGGAGCGCTCGACCACTTCCTTGGCGATGATGAGCCCCAGCCCGCTGCCCTGGTGGATCGGCTTGGTCGTGAAAAAGGGCTCGAAGATCCGCGAGCGGATCTCCTCGGGGATGCCGGCCCCGGTGTCCTCGATATCCACAATAACTTGCTCGCCCGCCGCGCGCGTGGTGATCGTGAGGCTGCCGCCGCGCGGCATGGCATCGAAGGCGTTCTTGATGAGGTTGGCGATGGCGTGCTGCAGCCCACCGTCCATCACCACCGGGAGGTGCGGATCGAATTGCTTGAGGATGCGGATCTGCTGGAATTTCGCGCGATGCTGCACCAGCAGCAGCACGTCCTCGATGAGCTGATTGAGGCTGGCCAGCCGGTTGACCGGGGTGGTTACCTGGCGCGAGAACTCGAGAAACGCGCGCACCGCGCGCACCATGCGATCCAAGCCCTCTTTGACGTGCACGAGGTACTCGCGCACCGGCGAATCGGTGGTCAGCTGCTCGAGGGCGAGGTGGATGTAGCGCAGCACGCCATCCAGCGGGCTGTTGAGCTCATGCGCGATGCCGCGCGCCAGCTTGCCGATGGAGGCCTGATACTCCGCGCGGTGCAGGCGCTGCTCCAGGGCCGCGACGTCGGTGGATTCCACCACCGCCAGCAGCACGCCGCGCGCTTTCTCGGTGCCGTTGGGCACGTACGCCGCGAACACGCGTAGCGAGGTTTGATCCGGCCCCGGCACGTCGAAGCCCATCGATTCAAACGTCGATTGCGCCCCCAGCAGCGAAGGCAGGCTCGCAGCGAGCGGGGTGCTTTTCCAGCCCGGGAGGATCTCGGTGAGCGGCCGGCCCACCGCCGCAGCAGCGGGCAGCCCCAAGAGCCGCGCAGCCGCGGGGTTAAACGCCCGGATCACCGCGTGCTCGTCAAGGAACACGAGGCCGCATGGAGCCACGGTGAACAACTGGTACCATTCCTGCAAGTGCGGATCAGGCTGGGGCATCATGTCTTCCGGGGCCGAGAAAAAACGCGGCGAGGGCCGGAAGACCGAAGAATACCATACCCTCCTATGAGACGCAACGCGCGCGCGCATCAGCGCTGCTCCCACGCGTCGAGAAAGGCCGTGAGGCGCGCCTGGACCGCCTCCGGCGTGTCCAGGGGCGTGGAGATGCGCACCAGCGTGCCGGCCATCGGCTGGCCACGCAGTGCCTGGCCCAGCAGCCAGCGTTGTTGCTCGTAGTAGTGTGGCGTCATGCGGGAGCCGACGGTAAACCAATACCAGGCCTCAAATCGCTGCTCCCCCTGGCGAATGCGCAGCTGCATCACCCGGCGCCACGCGCCCTGCGCGCTTACCGCCAGCACGCCGCGGCCTTCCACTTCATAGTGGCTGCCCACGTAGCACAGCTCGGGCGGGTGAAACGCGGCGCGATTGCCGAACCCGCCCACCTGGGCCAGCCACACCGGCGGCTCTTGCCCCCGCGTGTACTCCACCAGGGCCACGTCGTCGGTCTCCAGAATCTCCACCGCGCGCGCCTCGACACCCAGCACCTTGCCCTGCCAAGCGCCGACCTGCAGCGGGGCCTCGGTCAGCGAGGGAGAGGCCAAGGCCCCTGGAGTAGGCATCGGCTGCCACCACACCAGACCGGCCGTGCCCATCAGCAACAAGAAGGCCAGGACCGCGGGCGTCATGGCAACGCCTTGCGCGTCAACAGATGCGTCAGCCAGGCTAGGACCGCCAACGCCACCAGGAAAACCACCATGCCGGAGCCATAATGAATGAAGCCCTCGGCCGCCTTGGCTCCGTACACCGCGGCGATGAGCACAAGGATGACGATGCGCACGATATTCGCCACCAAGGCGATCGGCACGGCAGCCAGGATCACGACGGCGCGCTGCCCAAGATGTCGCGCAGGC
The DNA here is from genome assembly GCA_020057015.1 of Candidatus Omnitrophota bacterium. Lineage (GTDB taxonomy): Bacteria > Omnitrophota > Gorgyraeia > Aquiviventales > Aquiviventaceae > JAGVGS01. Next base: position 2,449 of record JAGVGS010000063.1, read on the forward strand.
ATGAGGGCGGTCCAGAGCACCGCCAGGGCCAGCAGGCTGATGAGCGAGCGCAGCCCACTGCAGACATCATCCACGATCACGGTGATCCCCGGCACGCTGATCATCGAGCCGGCCTGTGTGGCGGCCAGCCCTAACAGTTTCAAGATCTGCGTGGCGGCCGCAGCGGCCCACAGTTTCATCGTGAAGCTGGCGGCAATGAGCAGCACGCCGGGCAGCGGGATCATGAACCACAGAAAGACCAAAGGCAAGGCGGCGATCCGCAACACGGCCCGGCCCCAGAGCGTCCATACTAGGCCCCAGAGGGCCGCCCAGAGAGCCAGGCCAGAGGCGATGTGCACGTCGAGCCAGGTCGCGACGATGTGCAAGGCCAGCGCAGGCAGCAGAAGCCCGAGCCCCGCCCAACTTGACGCGCGGGGAGCGTGCTGCAGCGCGTCGCGGCGCTGCCAGAGCAGCCACGCGCTGGCCAAGGGGATCAGCCAGCCGTGAGAATAGTAGGAGTCATGCGCCTCGAACCGCTCAGCCATCCACCCGAGGGTGGGCCAAAAAGCCGCAACCCCCGCCCCGGCAAAAGCCGCCGCAGCGAGGATCGTGCGAGGGGCAAAGCGCGGCATCGGTGCAGCGCGCATTAGGGGCTCGACGCCGGCAGGCGCTCCAGCTGTTCGCGCGCGGTCTGCACCAGCGGATGATCGGGATAGGCCTCGATCAGCTGCACGTAAGCCGCTTTGGCCAAGGCCGGCTCTTGCAGCTTTTCCTGATAGATCGCACCCAGCGTCACCAGTGTCAGCGGGCGATTGGGATCATTCGGCTGGTTGGCTAGCTCTTGGAGCACGCCGATCGCTTCGGGCCATTGTTTGAGGCGCTGGTACGCATTGGCGAGATAGTGCTTGATCGCTACCTTCACCTCCGCGGTCGGCGCCCTCGCTGCCCATTGCAGGTAGCGGTTCACCGCCAGTTGATACGCCCGCTCGGCTTGCTCGGGCTGGCGTTGCTCCTGGCCGCGCGCCACGTAGAGCGGCATGCCCAGCGCCGCCTGGCTCCACGGATGGGCCTCCACCAGGTCTTCATATGCAGCCACGGCTTCGGGCCAGCGGTCTTGGGCTTCATAGGTGCGCGCGAGCGCTTGCTGGGCCCAGAGGCACAGCTGCGGGTAGCGGCCGTACAAGCGGACCAGCTGCTGATACGCCAAGCGCGCTTGATCATAGTCTTGCTGCAGCACGTGCAACGTGGCGATGCGGCCCTGGGCCCTGGCCGCCCACAGGGTTCCCGGCACGCGCTGAATCACTCGGGCATAGGCCGCGGCAGCCGCCGCCATCTGCTCCGGTCGGGCCGCCTGCGGGTTCTTCAAAATCGGCGCAGCCACTTGCTCGGCCTGCCAATACCGGCGCTCGGCCCGATACTCGGCACTACAGCCGGCAGCGCACGCTGCACTGAGCAGGATAGCCGCGACGCGCCTCAACATGCCTGAGACCCCCGGTGCAGCCACCACAAATGTGCGACCCCCACCGTGAGCACGGCATCGGCCAGCGTGTGCACCACCAACCGGATAAGGACCATGCACAGTGCGATCTCGGGCGCGGTGAGCATCATCCAACGGCGCACCTGATGCTCAGAGGCGATGAGGTTGAAGCCGATCACCACCAGACTGGGCACCGCGACCATGAGGAAGATGCGCAGCGGATGCCGGCAGGCTTCCCTAGCCCCGCGCGCCAGCGCACGCGGCCAGCGCAGCTGCTCATACACCGCCGCTGGAATCGCGCAGGCTACCAAGGTCTGCAGCGCCAGGGCAGCGCCTAACACCACCGTGAAGCTCAGGGCCGCTCGTGGCAGCACGCGGGCCAACAGCGCGGAGACGCTCTCCATGGCCAGCCAGGCGGCCAACGTAATAAGGGTGACATCCGCGTAGTGCACGCCGCCCTGAGTTCTTGCCTGGCGCAACGAGAGTGCCTGGCCGTCATGCGTCTGGCGCACCATCGCGCAGGCTAAGGCGCTGCAATACCCCCCCACCAGCACGGCCATGACAAGATGGATGCGGCGCATCGCATGGTACAGAAACCAAAGGTGTGCCGGATAGTGCAGCACCGCCTCGCCCGCTACATACCGGATCGGGGGCGCCAACAGCGCGGAGAAAGGCGGGTGGGGCGCCAGCCAGATCAACATCAACCCCAACACTTCGGCCGCAGCGGCCAGCAGGAAGGGCTGCCACAGCATCCGCTGAGAGGTAAAAAGGCGGGCGGTCAGAGAGACCGCCCGCCAAAGGGACGCCATCGCGTAAGAAGCGGGGCGAAAGAGGTTACGACTTGCGCTTGGCGCGACGCCGGCGCCACAACGCCGCAGCGCCCAGGCCGCCGCCAAACAGCGCCAGGCTGGCCGGCTCAGGATTCACGAGCACCGCGACCTGCGCGTGCTGCGGTTGTTCAGCGGCTTGGATGATCTGCTGGGGGGTTAAGTGTTCCCCGCCATCGGGACCCTCGCTGTCCGGCAGGTTCGAGATGCTTGAGATCACGGAAGAGGAATCCCCACCACCAAACAAACTCCCTAAAAACCCCAGCACGCCGCTGCTTCCACCGCTGCCGGAACCGAGGCAACCAGCTATCGAGAGCTGGAGACTCACCAATCCCACGATGTAGCCGACCTTGACCAACTTATGCATATGCATCCCCCCTGTCGTGTTCTGAGCACGCATACCAATGATACTGTCGGACTCCACAGGTTTGTCTTTTTTCCGCGACAGCGAGGCCGCAAAAAAGCGCTACCCGAGCAGGGTAGCGCTACGCGCGCTTAGCGGCCCTTGCCGGTGATGATCACGCCGATCGTCCACACCAGAATGCGCGCATCCAGCGCCAGGCACATACGCTTGACATAGAGCAGGTCAAAACGCAGCTTACGCTTCACATCGGCCACCGACGTGTCATAGCGGTAGTAGACCTGGGCCAGGCCCGTCATGCCGGGCTTGATGAGATGCCGCTCATCGTACCGGATGACTGCGTCATTGAGCTGGTCGACGAAATGCGGCCGCTCAGGCCGCGGACCCACGAGGCTCATCTCGCCGCGCAGCACATTGAACAACTGCGGCAATTCATCCAGGTGACTGCGGCGCAGCCAGCGGCCCACGCGCGTCGCGCGCGGATCGCCATCACGGGCCCCCCACACCGGGCCCTGCGCTTCCGCATCAATGCGCATGGAGCGGAACTTGAAAATCTTGAAGGTCTCTCCGAAGCGGCCTACGCGCTCTTGCGAATACAGGATGGGGCCCTTGGAATCAAGCTTGATGGCCAGCGCCACGAGCGCCATCACCGGAGCCAACACCATGAGGCCGATGATCCCGGAGACGAGATCCACCCCGCGCTTGAGCACCAAGCGCCACCAGAGCGTAAAGGGCGGCACGCGATATTGGTAGCGCCAGAGTAAGATGAAGCGCTGCAACTCGATGGCCAGCTCTTGCCGAACTGTCAGGAGCCGGGCGACAAGGGCACTCATAGATGACAAGTCCTCTCGGTTGGTACTGGAGTTTGTGCTTCTTGACTAACTACGCAGAAAATCTACTGAGGCGACAAGCCTGAGCAAACTCCGCAGGGATATAAAAAGCACCTTCTATGCCAACTCTTGCTTGTTTATGCGACCTTAATTACGTCTATATAACACTATCAGATACTCAGCGTATCTAACTTTATTAAATGGCGAAGGAAAGTCTTTCCTAAGCTGCGCGCTAAAACCGACAGCTGTCGCGTCTATAGAACACGCTAAACTGTCGGAAATGCGTTAGCGCGCCCGTTCCCAGGCAACACTACGCCTGCGAAAACAGTAGTTGAGAAGCCCCAAAAGCATGGCTAGATTGCCCACGCAGAAGTACAGAGGAGCAGATAGGCATTGTATCGCATGACCGTATTGTTGGCAAGCAAAACCTGCAAGAGCACTGCCATAGAACAGGCCTTGCGCGATCAAGAGCAGCAGACCCCACGGGGAGGGCAGCCAGGGGCTGGTGAAGAGGACCAGCAGCATCAGCACCGGGGCCAGCGTGCGCAGCACCTTGTGCGAGAAGAAACAAAATGCCGGCCAGCCATAGCCGGGATGCAGCATATGACGCAGGGCGACGATTTGCTGGCAATTCCCTGCGGCGATGCGCCGGCGCCGAGCAAACTCGCCTTCGAAGGAAGCCAGATGGCGCTCCCACCCGACGGCCAAGGGCTCATACACCATGCGATAGCCTTGGGCCACGATACGCATGGCAATGAGGTAATCATCGTTGATGGCGCCCTGCTCCAGCGGCACGAAGAGCGCTTTGCGGATCGCGTAACACGCCCCGTGCGCGCCGAGGATGGAATGCAGGCGGCTCTCCTGCTGCTTGATCCACGTCTCATAGCGCCAGTAGAGCCCCTCCCCTGCTCCCCGTACATCCCCACTGCCCTGCAGCCGATAGAGGCCGCAGACGCCGCCCACGCGCGGGTCAGCGAAGTTGGCGATCAAGGCGCGCAATGCCCCCGGCTCCAGCGCCGTGGAGGCATCGGAGAGCACCACGATGTCGCTGGACAGCGTCGGCACCACCAGGCTCAGCATCGCGGATTTGCCGATGTTGCGCGGCATCATGATGAGCCGCACGCCGCGGGCCGCGTAGGCCGCGGCGATGGCGTGGGTGCGATCCGTCGACCCGTCGCTGGCCACGACGATGTCGAGCCGCTCCTTGGGATAATCAAGTTGCAGGCTGTTCTGCAGCCGCTCCTCGAGATGCGCCTCTTCGTTGTACGCGGGGATCAGCAGCGTGACAGCGGGTGTCATCGGCGCCTTGCGGGGCTCGCGGCCGAACGCGCGCGCAAGCAGGCCCACCAGCAGCGGGTAGCCGACATAGATGTAGGCGAGCGTGGCGAGTGCGATCACGCACAGCCAGGCTAGGAGCATCAGCTGCGCAGAGCGGCTAAGGCGCACAGCCGCGCTTCGGTCCGCGCCAGTATCCAGCCATCGACACGCACGACGCGTCCCTGCGCAAAATCACGGCGCTGGGCGTCGCGCACGTGGTCGTGCAGTTGGCGGGTCGTGCTGAGGGCTGCCCCTGCGCGCCCGCCGGGGAGCGCCTCGCACACGAGTGCGACCAATCGGCGCTCATCGGTCTCCGCGGATGCGGTACGCAGGTAGGCTTGTCCCACAATGGCCGCACTGCCTGGGTGCGCAAAGAGGGCCGTGAGCCGCGGGGTGAGCGGGTCCGGCCGGTTCCAGGCGCTGACCCGCCGCAACACGCGAAAGGGCTGCAACCAGCTGAGGGCGGCCAGGCTCAAGAACAGTTGCAAAAAACTGCGGCGGGTCAAGGCGTGGGCCAGTTTCATGCCAGCGTCTCCTTGAGGTGGTCGGCCAGCCGCAAGGCTAGTGCGACAATGGTCAGCGTGGGGTTGGCAATCCCGACGGTGGGAAAGACTGAACTGCCTGCCACGTAAAGATTCGAGAGGCCATGCACCCGGCAGTTGGCATCCACCACGCCCTGGGTCGGGTCCTGGTGCATGCGGGTGGTGCCCATGTGATGCCACTGGCCGTAAACCTTCCAGGCCTGCGGGTCATCGGGCAGCCGCGACTTCAGCCGGCCCAACTGTGCCTGGCCCAACGCCTGCGCGAGCAGCTCCGTGGTGCGCCGCAGCGTCCGCCGCTCAGCATCGGTGATCCGCCAATCCAGGCGCACGCGCGGCTGGTTCAGACGATCCCGCTCCGGCCCCAGCGTGATGCGGCTCTCGCGGTTGGGGGCTTGCTCGACTGCCAGGCCGAGACTATAGAACGTGAGCGGCCGGCC
>JAGVGS010000093.1 GCA_020057015.1 Candidatus Omnitrophota bacterium
CTCGTGATGCGATGCAGCCGGTGCGCGAAGCGCTGGGCCGGTTGGTCTAAGCGATGCACGTGCTGCAGCTGTTGCCGGCGCTGGAAGTCGGCGGGGTGGAGCGGGGTGTGATCGACCTGGCCAAAGGGTTGCGCTCGCGCGGCCACCAGGTGAGCGTCGTCTCTTCGGGCGGGGCGTTGGTCGATCGGCTCAACCAGCTCGGGGTGCCGCACCATCAGCTGCCGGTGCATGAGAAATCCCTGGCGACGATGCGCGCGTGTATCCCGGCGGTCGCCGACCTCATCCGCCGCGCCGGCATCGATGTCGTGCACGCGCGCTCCCGGGTGCCGGCATGGATCGGGTATGCGGCCGCGCGGCAAACCCAGCGGCCCTTCATCACCACGGCGCATGGCTTTTACCAATCGCGCTGGGGCTCGCAGGTGATGGGCTGGGGCCGCACCGTGATCGTGCCTTCCGAAGCGCTGGCGCATTATCTCGTGACCCGCTTAGGGATCTCACGCCAGCGGCTGCAGGTGATCCCGCGCGGGATCGATCTGGAAGAGTTTATGTTTCAGCCCCGCGCGGCCCGCGAGGGCGCTTGGCGCGTGGGACTCATCGGCCGGGGCAGCGTGCTGAAGGGCCATGACGTGGCGCTGCAGGCCTTCGCGCGATTGATGCAGCAAGGGCACGAGATCCGGCTGTGCTTTGCCGGTGAGGCACCCGGTACGCCTGCGCGTCAGCGGCTGGAGGCCCAAGTGCGCGCCCTGCGCCTGGAGGGGCGTGTCGAGTGGCTGGGCATTCAGCAGGATATTCCCGCGGTGCTGGCCACGCTGGATTGCCTCATCATGCCCTCGACCTATCCGGAATCGTTTGGCCGCAGCGCGCTGGAGGCCCAAGCGGTCGGCCGGCCGGTGGTCGCTTCGCGCATTGGCGCGCTGGCCGAGGTCATCGAGGACGGGGTCACCGGATTGCTGGTGCCGCCGCGCGATCCGCACGCGCTGGCCCAGGCCCTCGTCCGCTTGAAGGAGGATCCCACCCTGTGCCAGCGGTTGGTGCAAGCAGGCCGGCGCCGGGTGGAGTCGCAGTGGGATGCGCAGCGGATGGTGGCGCAGACGCTGGACGTGTATCAGGACGCCCTCACCAAACCGCGGATTATCATTTGGAAACTGAGCGCGCTCGGTGACGTCGTGCTCTCGGTCCCGACGCTGCGGGCGGTGCGCAAGCAGTACCCGCAGGCGCAGATTACCCTCGCGGTGGGGCGCGCGGCGTATGAAGTCGTGGCGCGCTGCCCGTATCTCGATGGCGTGCTCTTGTACGAGCCGCGCCGGCATGGGTCGTGGTGGGGCCTGAGGCGTTTTGTGCGCCGGGTGCAAGAGGAGCGCTTTGATCTTTCGATCGATTTGCAGAACAGCCGCAAAACGCACGCGATGGCGTGGTTGGCCGGCATTCCGGTGCGGATCGGCTACCGGCGGAAGTTCGCAGGGTTGCTCAACCGCGGCGTGCGGCTGCCCCGGGTGCAGCTCGCCCCGATTGCGCACCAACAGCATCTGCTGCAGCAAGCCGGGATCGGCACCGATGGTGAGGCGCTGGAACTCTGGCCCTCCACGCAGGATGTGCAGCGCGCGCAGAGCCTGGTGCCGCCGGTTGATCAGCGCGCCGGCGGGATGCTCGTCGGCATGCACCCGGGCGGCAGCGGCCGCTGGCAGACCAAGCGTTGGGACATCGAGCGCTGGGCGCAACTGGGCCAGCTGCTGCAACAGCGCGGCGTGACGGTGGTCGTGACCGGCGGCCCGGAAGAGCGGCCTTTAGGCGAAGCCTTGCGGCGGCTGACGGCCAGAGCACCGGTGATGCTGATCGGCCAAACCAGCCTGATGGAACTGGCTTGCGTCATCCGCCAGTGCGACGTGTTCGTGGCGCATGATTCCTCCTCGTTGCATCTGGCCGCTGCGATGGGCACGCCCACCATTGCGCTGTTTGGCCCCACCGATCCGCGTCGCCATCTGCCGCCGCTGTTCAAAGGCCAGGTGATTCAGTACCCTGTGTTTTGCAGCCCTTGCTACAGCCCGCACTGCCGCACGATCACGCACGCGTGCATGAAGAAAATCAGCGTCGAGGAAGTCCATCAGGCGGTGGCAAACTGGCTGGCTGAAGCTGAGCAGCGCCCGCTCGCCCCCCCGGTGGGCTAAGCCATGCGCGTGCTGCACCTGACATCGCATCTCCAAGTCGGCGGGGTCGCGCGCTACACGGTCACCTTAGCCGCGGCTTGCGCTAAGCGCGGCCACCAGGTGGCCGTGGCAGCGGATCACGGCGCGCTGGCTGCGGAATTAGCCCCGGCTGGTGTGGCGTATTGGCCGCTGCCGCTGCACACCAGCGCGGAGTTCGGCCTGCGCGCCGCGCGCGCGGCGCGGCAGTTGAGGGAGCGTCTGCGACAAGAGCCTGTCGACATCCTGCACGCGCACACCCGGATTGCGCAAGTGATTGCCCATCGTGTCAGCCGTCGCATCGGGATTCCTTATGTCGCGACCTGGCATGGTTTCTTCCGCCCCAACCTCGGACGCTGGCTATGGCCGTGCACCGGGGACTTGACCATTGCCATCAGCGAGCCGGTGCAGGCGCACCTGCAAACGGTGTTCCGCGTCCCTGCCACGCGCATCCGGTTGATTACCCACGGGATTGATCCGGCCCCTTTTGAAGCGCCGGTGCCGGCGGATCAACTGCACGCGCTGCGCGCGCAGTGCGGCTTGCCGGCCCAGGCACTGGTGATGGGCACCGTGGCCCGTCTGGTCGCCGCGAAAGGGGTCGATCGGTTGATTCGCGCGCTGCCGGCGGTGCGCCGGCGCCTGCCACAGGCGCAGGTGTTGATCGTCGGTGATGGGGAAGAGCGCGGTGCGTTGGAGGCGCTGGCGGCAGCGCATAGAGTGGCCGACGCCGTGCATTTCGCCGGGGCCTTGCCGCAGACCCGTGTGGCGTTGGCCCTGATGGACGCGTTCGTGTTCCTGCCGGCTGATCGGGAGGGCTTCGGGCTTTCGTTGCTTGAGGCGATGGCCGCCGGCCGGCCCATCGTGTCGATGCGTCAGGGCGGCGGGGCCTCATGGGTGTTGGATCAAGCCGGAGTGGGCATCGTCGTGCCGGGCGATGATGTGGAGGCGCTGGCGCGCGTGCTGATTGAGGTGCTGGCGGATCCTGCCCGGGCGCGGCATCTGGGGGCTCAGGCCCAGGCGGTCCTCAAAGCCCGCTACACGCTGGACTGCATGGTGGAGCAAGTGGAAGCCGCCTATCAGGCACTGGTGCCCGCTCGGGCCTAACCATGCCGCGCGTGCTGGTGGTGTTGCCGAACTGGTACGGGGAAACGCTCTTTGCCGTGCCGTTTCTGAACGCGCTGCGGCGTCATTGGCCGCAGGCAGAGATTGCGACCCTCGGCTGGCCGCAGTGCCGCGAGGTGCTGTTGCATCATCCTGCGGTGAATGAGCTGCTCACGTATGATGAGCGCGGCGCGCACCGCGGAGTGCTCGGCCGGCTGCGGCTGATCACACAGCTGCGCGCCCGGCGTTTTGACACGGCGTTTATCCTGAGAAGGAGCCTCTCGCGCACGCTGCTGTTATGGGCTGCAGGCATCCCGCAGCGTATCGGCTTTGCGCATCGCAAGAGCCGGTGGCTGTTGACGCATCGCGTGCCGCCGCCGGCTGGCGGGCATAAGGCGGCTTCCTATTTATTGCTGCTGCAGGCGGTGGGCGGGGCGGCCAGCTTGGAACCCTATACCTATGTGGTGGCAGACGAGGAGCGGCAGCAG
>JAGVGS010000075.1 GCA_020057015.1 Candidatus Omnitrophota bacterium
CAGGCGCAGCCGCAGCAGTGAAGCCAAACGGTCTGTCGCCGGGTGCTCGAAGCTTAGGAACACTTCTTGGCCGCCGGACGCTTCATACTGGCGTCGGGTCAGCTCAAAGCCCTCAATGGGCGTCTGCCGCCGCACTTGGCGGCAGCGGATGCACCGGCAGTGCCAGCCGCCGCGCTCCAGCCGCTGCAGCACAGCTTCCCGCAGGTTGGTGCTCAGGCACCCGGCTTGGATGGACGTGGAGGGAATATCGCGAATGACGCGCTCTAGCCGGACGTAAGCCGGAATCAGGCGCTTCATGGCCGCGAGCAGCTCCAGCAGCGTCTCATCATCGTACGGCTGGTGGCGCCCGTCTTGCCACCATTCATAGAGCTCCGCGCTTTCGACGACCACGCAGGGATACAGCTTCAGCGCATCCGGCTGATAGCCCGGGTCGGCAAAGAGCTGCCGCATGGTCTCCAGGTCGCTGGCCGGCGTGGCGCCGGGCAAATTGGGCATCAGATGGTAGCAGACCTTGAAGCCGGCATCCTTGAGCAGGCCGGTGGCTTCGCGCACCGCATCGGTGCCGTGATCACGCACGATCAGCTGCAAGACCGATTCTTCCAGCGTCTGCACGCCCAGCTCCACCCTGGTGACGCCCAGGGTGCGCAGCCGCAGTAGCTCGGCGTCGGTCACGTAATCCGGGCGGGTCTCAATGGTGATGCCGATGAGCCGGCTGGGGGCCTGCTCGTTGCGCTGCTGTGCTTCCGCGAGAGTGGCCGAAGCCTGCCCATTGCAGGCATCGAAGCAGCGCTGGATGAACTGCTCTTGATAGCCCTCAGGATAGAATGACCACGTGCCGCCTTTGATGAGCAGCTCGATCTTGTCGGTCGCATGGCCGGTTTCGTGCAGCGCCTGCAGGCGGCCGTGCACCTGGCCGTAAGGGTCGTAGTCGCTGCGTAAGGCGCGCATGACCGCCGGCTCGTTGGTGAGATAGCTCTTGGGCGCCCGTGCCTCAGTGGGGCAGTAGACGCAGCGGCCTGGGCAGGGGTAGGGCTCCGTGATGACGGTCACCGTGGCGATCCCTGACTCCGAGCGGATGCTGTTGAGCGTCAGGATGCGCTCTACCCGGGCATCGGGCGCACGGCGACCTTCCGTGACCTCCGCTCGATAGCGTCGTAACAGCTGGTCGTTGCGCACCAAGCGGCCCGGCGTGGTGGCTGCCGCAGCGGTTTTCAGCTTGCGCAGGGCCGCTCGGTCCTCCGGCACGGTGGCAGTGATCTGGTCAAGGAGCAGGCCTACGGTATCCATAGTCCTTCTATTATAGGGCATCGCCCGAGGCGCAGCTTGCCAGGCTCATCCGGGCTTCCTATAATGCCTGCATCATGAGCAACGCAGTAAAGCCGGAGCGTATCTGAAGCACCATCCTGTGTACCAAGCCCTCACCCAGGAGCGCTAACACGATGATCCTCAAAGTCTCGCGCCTAGGCCATCCGGTCATTCGCACGCCTGCCCAGGCAGTGGCGAAGGAGACCATTGCTTCCCCGGCCATGCAGCGCTTCATCGACGATATGATCGAGACCATGCATGAATACGACGGTGTCGGCCTCGCGGCCCCCCAGGTGCACGTCTCGCAGCAGATCGCGGTGATTGAGGTGACGCAGAACCGCCGCTATCCTGGCGAGGGGCCGATTCCGCTGACGGTGCTGATTAATCCGAAGATCCACCAACTAGCGAAAAAGCAGCTGGTGGACTGGGAGGGGTGCCTCAGCGTGGAGGGCTTGCGCGGCCAGGTGCCGCGCGCCGAAGCGCTCGATGTGGAGGCGTACAACCGCAAAGGCGAGAAAGTCCGGTTTCACGCGCAGGGGTTTTTCGCGCGCGTCATCCAGCATGAGTGCGACCATCTCGCCGGCAAGGTGTTCCTCGACCGCATGCCGGACCTTAAGACGCTCACCCACCTGCAGGAATTCGCCCGCTACTGGCACGACTGATCCTGCCGCGCGCGGCGGCTACGAGACGAGCGGCCGGGCGCTGATGGTGGCGCGGCGCTCATCGGGCAGGGTGACGATCGTGCCGACGTCATAGGCCCCGCGTTTCACAGAGCCCAGGCCGATCCATCGCTGTAGCTTGGGGGAATGGCAAGCACTCGTGACGCGTCCCACCACGACGCCCTCTAAGGAAAGCGCCGTGCCGGGGGGCACGTCACCCGCGCCTTCAATCCACAGGCCCACCAGTTTCTTGTTGGCAGAGCCGTACGTCTGCATGCGCGCTACGATTTCCTGGCCCACATAACAGCCCTTCTCATCACTGGCCAGCGCGGCCTCGAGCCCGGTCTCTGGCAAGAGATTCGTGGCGTCGAAATCAAGGCCGTACCAGGGCACGCCCTGTTCGAGGCGCGCGGTGTTCAGCGCGTGCCAGCCCACCGGTTGCACGCGCGGCCGGGCCCGCAAGGCTTGCCAGAGCGCGGAGGTGCGGGAGGCCTCGACCAGGCAGAGCAGCCCCTCGAGGCCAAAGGGACTAAAGCGCACCCAGCGCACCGGGATCCCATCGACGATCGCTTCCTGATGTGCGTAGGGTGTTTCTGGGCAAGGTGTGGTTTGCAGGCTGCGCGTGCACCACGCACTCAGCGCCGGCCCGTGCAGGCCCAGCGCAGCGAAGGGGCGCTCGCGGTTGATCAGCTGCACGTCCTCGGCGAACACGTAGCGCTCGAGGGCAGCCCCGATTTCAGCCAGCTGATCCAGCGGGCAGAGCAGCCAGCACGCCTCAGGCAGCGCCAGCACCAACAGCTCGCCGAGTACTCGCGCCGAAGGATCGAGCAGTGCTGTGCGAGCCCCCTGGCCTGGCACGAGCCGCTTGATGTGCTGGCTGAGCAGGTTGTGCAGAAAAGCCAGGCGATCGCGGCCCTGGACTTCGAGCAGGCCATAGACGGACAGGTCGCTTAAGGCCGGCCCTTGAGCGAGCGCGGCGTATTCCGCCTCGAAGGCGCCGTAGCGCCAGGGCACCAGCCAGGGCCCGAAGGGTTCATAGACCACCGCAGGCCCTTCATGGCGGCCATGCAGCAGCAAGGTGAGTGGCATGAGCCATTCTACCGTGGGCGCTGCAGATGATGGTGCCTGAATTTGACGGGTGACGCGCAGTACCTTCGGCCTGCCCAGTTGACGCTTGTGGGGGTATCCGATAGGATAAGCTTCTCACCACGAGCGATCGCACGTAACCAGGAGGATCTTCATGAGCAGCACCTGTTGCAGTACTACCACTGAGCGCGCCGGCGGGGCCACGTTCAAGGGCAACAAGATGACGCTCATCGGACCGGCGCTGGCCGCCGGCATGCCGGCCCCTGATTTTCAGGTCCTTAACCAAGATCTCACCCTGCTGACGCTCGCGCAGTTGAAGGGCAAGCCGGTCCTGATCAGCGTGGTGCCTTCGCTGGACACCGGCATTTGCGATGCGCAAACGCGCCGCTTCAATGAGGAAGCCGCGAAGCTGCCTGCGATCCAGATCGTGACCATCAGCATGGACTTGCCCTTTGCCCAGAAGCGCTGGTGCGGGGCGGCGGGCATCGACAAGGTCAAGGTGGCCTCCGATCATCGCGAGGCGTCCTTCGGCAAGGCCTACGGCACGCTCATTAAGGAGCTGCGGCTCCTAGCGCGCGCGATCTTTCTGGTCGACAGCAGCGGCATCCTGCGCTATGTCGAGTATGTGCCGGAAGTGGCCACTCACCCGAACTACGACGCGGCTCTGGCCGCGGCGCGGCAGGTCAAGTAGCCTTCTCGCTGCCATGCTGGGGCTGCGCATGCTGATGGTGGCCTGGCGCCTGAGCTGGCCGTACACGTTGACTCCCTGGCGCTCGCCGCTCTTGCGCTGGCGCATGGAGACCTTTGGCATCCAGGGACCGGATGGCCGGCTGCTGCATGCCGAGGATCTGGACGCCTGCACCGTGCTCCGCTTTACCTTCCAGCATCGACGCGCCCTGGCCCGCTTCCTGCGCTGGGCCGCTATGCTCTAAAAGCGGGGACTAAATTAGTGCCTGTCCCCGTTTTTTTGCTCGCCTCAGGTATACTTGCCTAAGTGCCTGTTAATAGTGCATAAAAGACCATGACAGAGCTTAGGGCTTCCAAGACCTTGGCGTTGCCGACGGCACGCCGCACGCGCAGGCAACTGCTCAGCGGCTGGTTGATCGGTCTGGTGTTCTTCGGCTATGCGCCCTCGCTGACCTTCGGTGCGGTGGCGTGGCTGCTGAACGAGCAGCAGTGGTTCTGGAGCTACCTCATGTATGTCACCGAAGTGCCCCTCATTGGCGGCTTCTTCGTCCTCTGGCTGCCCTGGCGCTGGTACCAGTCCATGCACCGCGTGCTGCAGGCTTGGGAGCGCGGAGAGCCGGTCGACTCAGCGCAATGTCTGGACGTCTACACGCGCGCGCTGGGCTTGCCCTGGAGGGTGGCGGTATCGGCGTTTGCCGCGGCGCTGATCGGCTATGTGATTGGCGTCAGCGTGGTCCACTGGCGCGCCCAGCAGCCCTGGAGCGAGTACTTCAAGACGCTGCCGGGCGTGCCACTGGTCGGCGGACTCATGGGGGCGTATTGCTATTTTTCCACGGTGCGCGCGCTGCACCCGGTGGTGGCCTGGTGCAGCCTGCAACTACGCCACCCCCACCCGGTGCGCCGGATCTCGCTGGCATCCAAATTTCTCATGACCACATGCGTGCTGGCGGTGGCGGCGCTGTGCCTGCTGCAACCGGCCGCCTACACGCTGGGGCAGGTGGTGAATGAAGGGCATCTCCAGGAGCGGACCTTAACTGCGCTGCGAGCGGCAGCGCTCCAGGCCGGCGATCTGCTGCGGCCGGCGCATCGCCTGGCACAGTATCAGGAGGCGGCACTGGGTGCGCATGGCTATGTGCTAGTGATCGATGCGCAGGGCCGGCTCCTGACGCCGCATCCCAAAGGGTACACGACCATCAGTCAAGAAGCACTCTTGCGTCTTGCGAGGCATACGCAAGGGTCGCAAGGCGCCTGGGTGGATCGGGTGGGCCGACACCGGGTGGTCGCGTATGTGCGCCCTGCCGAGGATCCATGGCTGATCCTCTCGCTGAGCTTTCCCTCGGATTTTGCCATTCCGCTGCGCCATTTCATGCAATTCTCGTGGTTGGTCATACTACAGATTTTCTTCGTGGTCATCGTCATGGGCCGCTATTTCACCAAAGGAATCACGACCCCGCTCGATGAGCTCACGCAAGCGGCGCGCCAGATTGCCGAGCGGGGCGATCTCTCGCAATTCGTGCCGGTGACGACGAACGACGAGCTGGGCGAAGTGGCGCGCGCCTTTAACCACATGGTCGCCCGGCTGCAAGCCTCCCAGCAGCGGGTGGCTGAATACACGCAGCGCCTGGAGTGCTCCACGCAAGAGCTCTCGGCGTTGAATCAGGAAATGGAAGACCTCTTGCGCGTGGTCTCGCACGATTTACGCGCCCCGCTCATCAACATCCAGGGCTTCTCGAAACGGATCGAGCCGGCCATGCACAATGCTTTGGCCCTGCTCGAGCAGTCGGCCCAGGCGATCCCTCCGGGCCCGCTGCACGAGCAGCTCTGTGCGGCCCAAGAGACGAGCGGGCGGCGGTTCACCGAGTCGCA
This sequence comes from Candidatus Omnitrophota bacterium, assembly GCA_020057015.1. GTDB lineage: Bacteria > Omnitrophota > Gorgyraeia > Aquiviventales > Aquiviventaceae > JAGVGS01. The sequence goes on from JAGVGS010000075.1 coordinate 5,604, forward strand.
GCGGTTTATTGGCAAGGGCATTGAAAAGATGGATGCGCTGCTCTCCAGCTTGCTGGCGGTCTCGCGGGTGGGGCGCAAGGCCGACCCGATCAGGCCGCACGATCTCGACGGCATCCTGGACGATGTGCTGGCGGCCTTCGACCATCAGCTGAAAGAGGCGGCCATCCAGGTCATCCGGCACCCGCTGCCTGCCGGGGTGCCGTGCCGGCGCAATGAGATCAACCAGGTGTTCTCCAATTTGCTGGCTAACGCCCTCCGCTACATGGGGCCCACCGGCCAGCGTTGCATTGAAATCGGCGGCACGGTCAAGGCGGGCGAAGCCGAATGCTTTGTGCGGGATACCGGCATCGGGATTGACCCGGCGGATCACGAGCAGATTTTCCACATGTTCACGCGACTGCATCAGGTGGACGTCGCCGGCGAGGGCGTCGGCTTGGCGTATGTCCGCAAGATCGTGCGCTCGCACAGCGGGCGCATTGAGGTGGCTTCACAGCGCGGGCAGGGCAGCACATTCACGTTTGCTTTGCCGCTGGCGCACGCGGCAGGCTGACACAGCGAAGGGGGGCGAGGATGGCCATACCGAAGCAATCCGTCCTGATCATGCTGGTGGAGGATGATGAGGGCCACCAGCTACTGATTCGGGAGAACTTGCGCGCCGGGGGCGTGATCAATGACGTGCTCCAAATGGGGCACGGGGAGGAGGCGCTGGATTACTTGTTCCGCCGAGGCGTGCACCGGGACCCGGCGAAGACGCCCCGCCCCGGGCTGATCCTGCTGGACATCAAGATGCCCAAGGTGGACGGTTACACGGTCCTGGAGCGCGTGAAGGCCGACCCGCAGCTGCGGCACATTCCCGTGCTGATGCTGACCTCCACCGAAGACCAAGTGGAAGTGAACCGCTGCTACAGCTTGGGCGCCAACGGCTACATTGTGAAGCCGCTCAGCTACGACGCGTTCCAAGCGCGGGTGAAATCGCTGGGGCTGTTTCTCGACATCGTGCGTTTTCCGGACTAACCAGAGGGCTGAGATGCTCGCCACCCCCTTGCGGGTGCTGCTGTTCGAGGACGACGAAGGCCACGCCATCCTGACGCGCGAGGCGCTGGAGCAGCAGGGCTATGCCGTGGATGTCGCCCACCGGGCCCGCGAGGGGCTCGACCGCCTCCTGAACACGACGTACGCGCTCTACTTGATCGACGTCAAGCTGCCGGACCTCACCGGCGTGGAGGTGCTGCGCCGCATCATGACGCTGCAGCCCGGCGCGGTGGCGATTATCGTCAGCGGCCATGGGGATGAGTCGGCGGCGGTCGAGGCGATGAAGCTGGGGGCCCACGACTATGTCGTCAAGTCCCCGCACATGGAGCACTTGGCCGCCTTGCCCCTCGTCATGCGGGAAGCGCTCGACCGGCGGCGCCTGAAAGTGGAGCGGGAGGAGCTGCAGACCGAGGTGTGGGAGCACGCTCGCCTGCTCGAAGAGCGCAACGTCGAGCTGCGCCGCGCGAACGATGAGCTCAAGCGGATGGACCACCTGAAGACCGACCTCGTGGCCATGGTCAGCCACGAGTTGCGCACGCCGCTGGCGACCATCAAGGAATTCACCGCCATTCTGGTCGACCGGCTGGCCGGCCCCACCACTGCCGACCAAGAGGAATACCTTGGCATCATCCAGACCAATATCAATCGCCTGGCGCGCATCATCGACGACTTGCTGGATATGGCCAAAATTGATGCCGGGCGCGTGCTGCTCACCCGGGGCTACGTCGATTTGCCGGTGTTGGTCCGCGAGGTCCTGCAAACCCTGCGCCCGCTGGCGGACAGCAAGGGCCTGATCCTCGAAGCCCAGGTGCCCCCGCAGGTGGCCAGCGTGTTTGCGGACGCGGATAAGATCACCCAGGTGCTGGTCAATCTCTTGAGCAACGCGATCAAGTTCACCGACAGCGGCGGCCGCATCACCGTGACCCTCTCTGCGCAGGAGCACGACGTGCAGGTGGCGGTCGCCGATACCGGGCCTGGTATCGACCCCGAGCATCAGCCCAAGCTCTTCGAGAAGTTTCAGCAGTTTAGGCGGGTCTCCGATGCGCACGGGAGCAAGGGCACGGGGTTGGGGCTCGCGATCAGCAAGCGGCTGGTGGAGCTGCACGGGGGGCGCATCTGGGTCACGAGCCACCCGGGCCAGGGCAGCACCTTCTTTTTCACGCTGCCGCAGTATCAGATGGAAGAAGTGTTTATGGAGTACATTAAGGCCGGCCTGGACCAGGCGCGGGCCCGCCAGGTGCGCTTTTCGATCATTGTGGTGGGGGTCGCCAATTTTCAGGAGCTCAAGGCGGTCTATGGGATGGAGGAGACCACGCGGCTGTTCAAACAAATCGAGCTCGCCCTGCGCGATACGGTGCGCGGGGGGGCCGGCGATATCGTGGTGCGCTGGCAGCGCGGCGAAATGGTGGTCATTCTCGCCGAAGTCGACCAGGCCGGGGCGCAGGCCATCGCGCGGCGCATCGTGGACATGGGACACACCCGCCGGTTCGAGGCCTCGGGCAAGCCCGTGACCATTGTGCTGACGACCGCGACTGCGACGCACCCGGATGAGGCGGCGACCGCGGAAGAGCTCATGCAGGTGACCGAGCAGCGCCTGCAGCGCCCGGCGGCGGCGCGCACGAGGATCCTGGTGGTGGATGACGAGCCGAAGATCCGCCAGATGCTCAAGAGCGCGCTGGAGCTGCGCGAGTACGAGGTGGTGACCGCGGCCAGCGGCCCGGAGGCGCTCACGTGCCTAAAACAGGCGCCGGTCGATCTGATCTTGCTCGATGTGATCATGCCGGTGATGGGCGGCTACGAGGTGTACCACCTGCTGCGCGAAAATCCCTCGACGAAACACACGCCGGTGATTATTCTAACGGCCCGAGGCGAGCGTAAGGACCGCGAGCTGGGCTTAGACTCAGGAGCCGCGTATAATTACGTGATCAAGCCCTTTCAATTGGACGAGCTGCTGGCCAAGATCCACACGCTGCTGCAGCAGCGCCCTGGACACAATGGAGGAGCCTCCGATGGCTGATGGTAAGACGATCCTGTTAGCGGATGATGAGCCGCAGCTCGCGCTGGCGGTGAAGATCCGCCTCGAGTCCAAGGGCTACACGGTGGTGACGGCCCCCGATGGCCGCGCGGCGCTGGAGGCGGCCAAGCAGAAGACCCCGGACCTCATCATCCTCGACGTGATGATGCCGATCATGGACGGCTATTCCTGCCTGCGGGAGCTCAACACGCACTTCGGCCGCGGCAAGATCCCCATTCTGATCCTCACGGCGCGCGAGCGGATGAAGGACCTCTTCGAGCTAGAGGGCATCGAAGACTACGTGGTCAAGCCCTTTGATCATGAGGACCTGTTGGTGCGCATTGAGCGCGCCTTCAAGCGCCGCACGGCCGCGAAGCCGGCGTGAAAAGCGGGGACATGACCACCGCTGCGCACGTGCTGGATGAGCTCGACAAGTCGCTGCTCACCGAAGCCCAGAAATCCTTCCCCATCGATCATCGCCCATTCGAAGTGCTCGCCGAGCGCTTAGGCATCACGGAGCAGCGCTGCCTGGAGCGCATCGAGCGCCTGAAGGCGGCGGGCATCATCCGCCAGATCTCGGCGATCTTCGACCCGCGGGCCCTGGGCTACCAGAGCCTGGTGGCGGCGATGCGCGTGCCGCCGGCCAGCGTCGACGCGGCGGCTCAGCGGCTGAACCAGCACCCCGGGGTCTCGCACAACTACCAGCGCAACGACCTCTTCAATCTCTGGTTCACGATCGCCCTGCCGCCGAGCGATTCGCTCGAGCAGGTGATCGGCATCCTGCACGCGCAGGCCGGGGCGGAAGAAACGATCATCCTGCCGATCCTCAAGCTCTACAAAGTGGGCATGAAGCTCGACCTGACCGGCCAGGAGCCGCCGCTGGAGAGCCAGGACGAGATCTATGATGAGCGCCGCCGCATCGCCACTCGCCCCCCGCTGAATGAGCAGGATCTGCGCGGCATCCGCGTGCTGCAAGAGGACCTGCCGCTGATCGAGCTGCCCTTTGCGGTGCTGGCCGAGCAGGCCGAGACGACTGAGGCTGACCTGTTCGCCTGGATGCGGCGGATGGAGCACTTCGGCTATATGCGCCGCTTCGCCGCGATCTTGCACCAGCACCAGGCCGGGTTCTTGGCCAACGCGCTGGTCGTCTGGCAGCCTCCGATGGCGCAGGTCGACACGGTGGGCGAACAAATCGCGCTGTTCCGCGCCGTGAGCCATGCGTACCGCTGCCCGACCTACCCGAACTGGCCCTACCCGCTCTTTACCATGCTGCATGGCCAGAGCCAGGCCGCCTGCATGGACCTGGTCGCGCAGATCGAAGAGCGTGTCGGTGCCTACCCGCACAAGAGCCTGCTCAGCGTGAAGGAATACAAAAAGGAGCGCGTCAAGTACTTCACATCCGCCCTGGATGATTGGTGGCGCACCGCCGGCACCAAGAGTTAAAGGCTCCGATATGGCTAATACCGCTGAAGTGATCAAGCAGCGCTACGGTAATCCCTTTGACGTGACCAAGGCGCTCGAGCGCGCGGCGAGCCAGGGGATCGGCGCGTTGAGCGAGGACGACTTGTTCATGTGCAAGTGGCTGGGGCTCTATACCCACCGCCATGAGCGGGAATTTTTCATGTTGCGGACAAGGCACCCGAATGGGTTCGTGACCCCGGCGCAGTTGGACACGCTTGCCGAGATCGCGGAAAAAAAGAACAAAGGGTACGCTGATATCACGACCCGGCAGGATTTCCAGTTGCACTGGGTGCATGTCAGCCAGACACTGGAGATCTTGCAGCAGTTGAAGGCGGCGGGCATCGCCACGCAGGGCGCGTGCGGCGATATCCTGCGCAACATCGTCGGCTGCCCGGTGGCCGGGGTGGACAAGGAAGAATTGTTTGATGCCAGCCCTACGGCCTTCGCGCTTAATGCGTTCTTCTTGAGCGACCCGGCCTATGCGAACTTGCCGCGCAAGTACAAGATCGGGGTCTCGGCGTGCCGCACGTGGTGCGCGCATCCGGAGATCCAGTGCCTGGCGTTTGTGGGAGCGAGCCGGCAAGGCCCCTCCGGGCCAGAGCTGGGGTTTGATGTGCGCGTGGGCGGCGGGCTGGCGACCCAGCCGTTCATCAGCCAGCGCCTGAACGCTTTCGTCCGTCCCGAAGAGGCAGTGGACGTGGCCCGGCACATCACGGATATTTGGCGCCAGGATCCGGTGTATCGCGAGAAGCGCCACCACGCGCGGTTGAAGTTTCTCATCCACGACTGGGGGGTGCCCAAGTTCCGCGAGGCGCTGGAGCAGCGGCTCGGACGGCCCTTGACCCCAGCATCCGAGGACTACCAGGAGCCGGCGGAGAGCTTCCGCGACCACGTGGGCGTGCACGCGCAAAAACAACCCGGGCTCTATTACATCGGCGCCCCGGTGCTGGTGGGGCGCATCACGGGCGTGCAAATGCGCAAGATCGCCGACCTCTCCAGGCGCTATGCCGATGGGCAGAGCCTGCGCCTGACGGTGCGGCAGAATCTCTTGCTGCTCAACGTCGCCGAGGCCCATGTCGACAAGGTGCTGGGCCATTTGCGCGATGCGGGGCTGTCGATCAGCGCGCATCCGATACGGCGCAGCGTCGTGACGTGCACGGGCAGCGAGTTTTGCAAGCTGGCCATCACCGAAACCAAGGCGCGCTCGCGCCAGATCGTGGAGTATTTGGAGAAGCGCGTGCCGCTCGAGGAGCCGCTACGGTTGCACATTACCGGCTGCCCGAATGCCTGCGCGCAGTATCAGGTGGCGCATATCGGCCTGATGGGCTCTAAGGCCAAGGTCGATGGACAAGTGGTGGATGCGTATGACATTCTCGTGGGCGGGCGGCTGGGCCAGGGCGCTGGTTTCAATCATGCGCTGGTGCGCCGAGTGCCGGCCGCTGAGTGCGCCAAACGGCTCGAGCAGCTGCTGCTGGGCTTCAAGCGGCAGCGCAAGCCGCGCGAAGGCTTCAGCGATTGGTGCGGGCGCATCGGCGATGAGGCGCTGATCAAGCTCTTGACCGAAGGGGCGGCGCATCCACTGGCGGGTGTGGAGCCGGTGCCGATACCACCGGTGCCTGAGGCCGATGGCCCGGTGTATGGATGAAAAGCCTGGCTGTGCTGGTCTCCGGCGGCAGCACCAACAACCTGATCCAGGTGCTGACGCTCCTCATGGCCGCGGTGCATTCTGAGCTGAAAGTGCGGGTGCTGTTCCGCGACGAATCCGTGCTGCGGCTGACGCGGGGGAAGATCAACGCGCTGGAGCTCAGCAGCCCGCTGAGCCAAGACCCCCAGGTGCCGCAGCGCCTCAAGCAGCTCGACTTGTTGGACGTACATAAGCTCTGCCGCGACATCAAAGCCTCCGGCGACGTGAAGTATTACGCCTGCAGCTCTTCGATGGCGGTGTGCGGGCTCAAGCCAGAGGATTTGATCCCTGAGATCGACGCGGTGCGGGGCTTGCCGGCCTTCTTGCTGGAAGATATCGCGGCCGCGGACAAAGTCCTGAGCTTTTAACTGTGAGGGTGTGATGGCTGACCTGACGCGCGACGAAATACTTCGCTATAGCCGGCACCTCATCATGCCCGAGGTGGGCATCGAGGGCCAGCGCAAGCTGAAAGCAGCCAGCATCCTGCTGATCGGGGCCGGAGGCCTGGGCTCGCCGCTAGGGCTGTACCTGGCCGCTGCCGGGGTAGGGCGCCTCGGCATCGTGGATTTCGACAAGGTGGATTTCACTAACCTCCAGCGGCAGATCATCCACCGCACCGAGGATGTGGGGCGCCTGAAGGTCGATTCGGCCAAGGAGCGCCTCCATGCCATCAATCCCGAAGTGGATGTTACAACCTACAATACCCGCCTCTCGCGCGAGAACATCATGGATCTGATCAAGCCCTACGACCTCGTGATCGACGGCACGGATAATTTTCCCACGCGCTACCTGGTCAACGATGCGTGTGTCTTCCAGAAGAAGCCCAACATTTACGGCTCGATCTTTCGCTTCGACGGCCAGGCGACGGTCTTCGCGCCGTTTCAGGGGCCGTGCTACCGCTGTTTGTACCCCGAGCCGCCGCCGCCGGGGATGGTCCCTAGTTGCGCCGAGGGCGGGGTGCTGGGCGTGTTGCCGGGCATTATCGGCGTCATTCAGGCGACCGAAGCGGTGAAGCTGATCATCGGCCAGGGCCAGCCGCTCATCGGGCGGCTGCTGCTCTATAACGCGCTGGAGATGAAGTTCCGCGAGGTGAAGCTGCGCCGCAGCCCCAGCTGCCCGGTGTGCGGCGACCACCCGACCGTGAAGGCACTCATCGACTACGACGAATTTTGCGGCCTGACGCGCGGGGGAGAGGCCGAAGGAGCGCACAGCGAGTATGACCTGGGGCCCAGCGAGGTGCAGCGGTATCTCAAGGCGCATCCCGCCGCGGTGCTGCTCGACGTGCGCGAGCCGCACGAGGCTGAGATCGTGACCATCGAAGGCTCGCGGCTCATCCCGCTTTCCGAGCTGCACTTGCGCGCGAATGAGCTCGATACGGCCGATGACCTCATCACCTTCTGCCACCACGGGCATCGCAGCCTGCAGGCGATCAAGACGCTGGAGCGCTTCGGGTTTCGCAAGCTCAAGCACCTGCGTGGCGGGATCGATGCCTGGGCCTGCGAGGTCGACCAGGACCTGGCCCGCTATTGATTTGACGCGGCCCGGAGCAAAGGCTCTGTGCGAGTTCCGAGCAGCAGCGAGGTGTTTGAGCACGGAGGCTTTGCGCAGGGCCGCGGCACATTGACAAGCGTGCCATACCAATCGACAATAGCGGCATGATGCAGCTTTCCGGCACCATCCTCGTGGCCGATGATGAGCCCATGATCCGCCGCATCCTGGAGGCGTTCTTCCAGAAGCGGGGGCTCAAGGTCCTCACCGCGGCTTCAGGCGAAGAAGTGCTGCAGCGCCTCACGGAGAAGCCCATCGCCGTGCTGCTCGATATCAACATGCCGGGCCTGAGCGGGGTGGAGACCCTCAAGCGCGTCCACGCGCTCCAGCCTCAGCTGCCGGTCATCATGGTCACCGCCAACGAGGATGAAGAGACCATCCGCGAAGCGCTGGAGGCCGGCGCCTACGATTATGTCGTCAAACCCTTCAGCCTCGAATACCTGGAGACGGTGTTGCTGACGAAGATCCTGCTGGGCCTGGAGAGTTAACCCCTCGCGCATGCGCTGGACCGAAGCATTTTCAGCCGCCCTCGCTGCGCGGCTGCTGCAAGCCTACCGCAAGCCCCTTGGATTTCTGCTTAGCCTGGTCCTGTTACCACTCGCCTTTGTGGCTACCGTGACGTACCGCTTTAGCGTCCAGCTGCAGGAGCAACAGGCCCTCCAGCATCTCAGCGTGACGGCGCGGCTGGCGGCAGAAATCGTCGAGGAGACCCTCCAGCAAACCATCCAGCTCGAGCAGTTGCTCAGCCGCCGGCCCGAATTTCGCGCAGCACTCCTGGCGGCGAACGAAGCGGCGCTGGCCGAGCAGCTGGGCCAAGCACTTACCCTGGCCCCCCGCCTGAGTGCCCTCACCGTCCTGGATGCCGAAGGGAACGTGGTCGCGGACGTGGTGGGCCAGCAGCTGGGCCGGGCCGCGCAGGCTCCAGGGCAAACGCCCGATCAGGCGGTAATCCCCGAGTGGCTGCGCCTGGATGGCCTGGCCCATGTCTCGCCGGTGCACTTCCAGGAAACCCCGCAGCCGCGCAAAGTGGTGAGCATCTATTGCCCGATCCTGGCCCAAGGCCGGGTCATCGGCCTGCTGCAGGCTGAGCACGAGGTCGAGGAAATCAAGGCCTGGTTGCAGAAGATCCGCGTAGAGCCCCACGGCTTTCTGTATGTCGTGGACCAAGCCCAACAGCTCGTCGTCTACCCCTATCAGGTGCTGCCGGGCCGCCCCAAGGTGGTGGCCGACTGGCCCACGGTGCGCGCTCCGCTGACCGAGACGGGTGCGGCACTTCGGTTTGAGGATGCGCGCAGCAAGCAGGCCTGGCTGGCCGGCCTCTCGCCGGTCGCGCACCGAGGCTGGCGCGTGGTGGCGGTGCAGCCGCGGGCCGCGGTGCTGCAGATTCTGAATCGCTCACTGCGCGCGATGGGCCTATTGTTGGCGATCCTCGCGGTCGTGCTGGTGGTGGTCAGCCTCTGGTGGGCCCGGCTGCAGGCCTCGAGCCTGCAGTTGCTGCGGCAAAACACCAAGCTGTTGAAAGAGATGCAGCAGCGGATGCTGCTGGATCGCCGCAAGCGGCCGCCCGAGCCGCCGGAGGCAGGCGGGGGCCCATGAACGGCCCGCGCAGACGAGGCCCTCAGCCCGTGGTGCTGCTGACCGGGATCGCGCTCTTGCTGGGGTCGGCCGCGGCCAGCGCGCGCGAGCGCCCGCTGAAAGTCTCCACCCACACCTATCCGGGTACGCCCGTAACCCTCTCGCGGGTTAAGGCCAGCCTCGTGGAAACCTTTGCCACCTCGACGCAACTATGGACGCCCGATGGCAAGACCAAGGGCAGCCGCGTGCGCTATGCCAACCGCACCGGCCTCTCACCCTCCACACTCGCGGTGGCCGGCGAAGCCCATTGCACCAATACCGCGCGGCAAGCGATCGCAGCGATGGCCGTGACGATCGCGGTGCTGGATGCGTTCCACCAGCCCGTCGAGGTGCTCACGGTCCAGCAGGCGGATGTGATGGTCTCGCCCGGCCAGACCAAGCGCGTCACATGGGAAGAGCCGCTGCGGGCGGAGAACCTGTTCGAAGTGGCGGTCATCATCACGAAGGTCCGCTTTGCGGATGGCAGCGTGTGGAGCGCGCCGCAGGAAGAGCTGATTGATATTTTCTAGGCCGCGGGCCTGGCCCGGCAATGGGGTCGCAGTGCGGCTTCGAGCACGGAGAGCAGCCGCTGGTGTGTCGGCAGAAGCGGCGCCGAGAGGCGCCAGACGATTCCGAGTTCCCGCATGGGCCGCGGCGGATGAAAGCGCAAGAAGCGCAAGCCCGGGTGACGGGCCGGCTCGCGCGCCATGTGCGGGACAAACGTCACCCCCTCGCCGGCCTCGGCCAGACGCAGTACCGACGCAAGGCTGCCGCCCTGGAACGTGATCGGCCAGTCTTTTCCCCGCCGCCGGCAAAACTCCAGGGATTGGCGGCGCAGGCAGTGACCCTCTTGGAGCATCAGCAGCCGCTCCTGGGCGAGCGTGCGCAGATCCACCCACCCACGTCGGGCCAGGGCGGCCCCTTTCGCCACCGCCACATAAAACTCCTCCCACCCAAGCGAGAGGGTGCTCAAGCCGCGCGCCTCCACCGGCAGAGCCAGCACGCCCAGATCGATTTGGCCGTTGCGAATGGCCTCCAGCAGCGGGGCGGTCGTCTCCTCGAACAGCTCCACATGCGCCAGCGGGGCCAGGCGGTGGAACGCCGGCAACACCGAGGGCATGATGTAGGGACAGATGGTCGGGATCACCCCCAGCCGGATCACGCCTCGGGGCTCATCGCCACCCACCTCGGCGCGGGCGGCCTGGACCTGGTCCAGGATGGCCTTGGCATGGGGCACGAATCGCTCCCCGGCCGTCGTAAGGCGCACCTGCCGTGAGGAGCGCTCGAAGAGCGGCTGCCCCAGCTCCCGCTCGAGCTTTTGGATCTGCACGCTCAGGGTCGGCTGCGTGACATGCACCAGGCGCGCCGCGCGCTGAAAGTGCCGCGCCTGGGCCAGGGCCACCACATAGTGTAATTGGCGAATTTCCATTGATTGATATCTCCTATTACGATGATTATAGCTATTGATTGGATTTATGCTAGTCACTATGGTCAACTGAGGCTAGCCAGGCAAAGGGCTTGGCGGGCATTCCCCATAGCAGGCGCAAGGCGCAACAGCAGGAGGTCCGGATGATAGGCGTGGGTGAACGGTTTCCCGCATTTCAGCTCAAGGGGACGGTGTCGAATGACGTCAAGAGCGCGTTCCAGGAGATCACGCCGGGCACGTACGCGGGCAAGTGGCTGGTGGTGTTCTTCTGGCCCAAGGATTTTACGTTTGTCTGCCCCACGGAAATCGCCGCTTTCGGGGCGCTGACAGAGGAGTTCGCGGACCGCGACGCCCAGGTGCTGGGCTGCAGCACAGACTCGGAATTCGTGCACCTGGCCTGGCGGCAGCAACACAAGGAGCTCAACCGCTTGCCCTTTCCTATGTTGGCCGATCTCAAGCGGGAGCTGACCACGGCCCTAGGGATCCTCGACCCGGTGGAGGGGGTGGCCCAGCGCGCCACGTACATCGTCGATCCGGAGGGGGTCATTCGCTTTGTGATGGTGACGGACCTGAACGTTGGCCGCAACCCCCAGGAAGTGCTGCGCGTGCTGGATGCTCTACAGACCGACGAGCTCTGCCCCTGCAACTGGCAGAAGGGCGAAACGACCCTGGTCGTCGGCTGAGGCCGTCCGATGTCGCTGCGGGCCCTGAAAGACCAATTGCCGGAGTTCGCGAAGGACATCCGGCTCAACCTGAGCAGCGTGATGACCCCCGAGGGCAGCCCCGGACTGACCCCGGCGCAGCTCGCCTTCGTGGCGCTGGCCAGCGCGTGCGCCACGCGGCAGGCCGACGTGCAGGGGGCGCTTGAGGCCGAGACC
>JAGVGS010000196.1 GCA_020057015.1 Candidatus Omnitrophota bacterium
ATACGGCCGCCCAGGTTTCATGTTGTGCTCGAGGTTCAAGGTGGATAAGCAATAGAGCCCGGCAGGGGTCAGCACGCGGCGCACCTCGGTAAGGTGGGTCAACAGCTGCGGCTCGGGGATGTGCTCGATCACCTGGAACGACCCGGCGACGTCAAAGCTGGCGTCCGGGAAGTCGAGCTTCGTGCCGCGCATGTGCAGGAACTTTAAATGCGGCCGCTGGTATTGGGCTTGGGCGCGGGGAATGTTGCCGGGGGCCAGATCGATGCCGACGGCTTCTTTGGCCTGCTCGGAGACGTAGTAGAGCCCATAGCCCTCGCCGAAGCCGATTTCGAGATACCGCTTGCCCTGCACCAATGCGCGGGCGAAATGGTAAGCTGCCAGATGTTGCTTCTCGAACCGGGCGTCATGCGCGCCCGGCACGAGGCCGCACTCATGCGCGGTCTCCTGCGCCTGGGTCATTGGGGGCTCCTAAAAGCACAAACCACGCCGGCCGGCGTGGTTCTTCGCTGGGAACTGCTGGTTTGAGCCTTCTGTGTCACGTCCATACTCGATTTTACCCACCCAAGTTTATCATGTCAACTCGCAGGCATACTGTCTACTCATCGATATTGTCTCTTTTGGGCCTGGATTATGCGCATTTGCATGACAGTTGGGATGCTAAGAACAGCGATTTCAATGTCATGTTCACTGAGGCACTTACTTACCCAGCTATTTGTCTGAAATGGTCGAGCCGCGTCTCTATCTGCGAAAGCTAGAATAAGTCGTGTTGGCCCAAGCAGCTTTTTCACATAAAGGAGTTTGAGCGCGTCCTTCATGACCTTTGCCAACTGAGCAGCTTTCGGCGGTCCGATGTGTGCCCACGCTTCACAAGCAATGAGAGGGTCCTCACAGAAGCCGTCAACCATCAACCACCCAGCGGGTTTCAATTCAATTCGTTTTGGTAACAGATTTACCTTAAGTTTTAATGAAAGCGCTCGGATGATGGCATTTTCTGCCTCCCGCTGCTCCGCGCTGTCACCAGCTGGTAAGCTCATTGTCAGGTGCTATTCCCACGGAATTCCAATGCGGCAATAAAGTCTTCTAGTGTCCGTTGGGAAAACATCTGAGCACTTAACGTGTTGTGGCCATTCCGACGCAGTCGATTCTGAATTTGGGTCGCAATCGATACCCAAGCTTTATCAAGTAGAACAAAATCGCAATAGGCGAGTGGTACGATCATATGAAAGAAGTCGCGCCAATTTCGCGGCATAATTTTAATGTTTTCTTTTACTAGGTATCTGGCAGCCATCAAATCAATGTACCGAGTAGCACGAAGTACTCTGCTATCAGGGCGAGGTACTTGAGAGATAGCTTTGGCGTACTGCGGCTTTCTGGCCTTCTCTTTGGCATTGAGTACGGGTTGTTCAAGTTCGTTCATAAATGTCTCGCACATTTCTTGGAGCTTTGGCGCTTGCGAAAAGAAGCCGCGAAAGCTGAGCGGATGAATAGTCCCAGTCGTCTTGGTCGCAAAGTATTGGATCAGCTTTAAATCAACATGAGGTGCGGCTTCAATTGGTTTGCCTTGAAGTATACAGTTTTCTCTCTCGATTACCGTTTTAGGCACAATTTCAATAAAACCAATATGATCGGGACAAAGCTCATCCAGAAATTCTTCGGCAGCCTGCACCTGCATCGTATCTGTAACCTTTGAAAACTCTAGTATGTTCATTGCCGACAACTGCACACCACCGTTTCTCCCGATCAAAGCTTTTAGGAACCGTTCGCGGAGCTTAGGAGTACAGGAAATATCGCGCAGCGCCCAATGATCCAAATAAACCTCGCAGGATGAGCTGATGGGAGTAATCCAAAGCGGTGCAGATGAATTAGTCTGGAGCTTCAGCGCCAGCTCAGGTTTCCTCTCTCTTGAAATAACGAAGGCCCCGCTGTGCTTGCGCACCGCGGGGCTCGTGCTGATTCGGTAGCAAGCGGGTGACGCCGAAGGTCGGGTGCCCAGGGCGCGCAGCCCACTGGGCCCCACCCGCGCAGGCGGAGGGGGATGGGAGTGGGCGAGCACCCTGGGCTGCCGCAGGCGGCAGGACCCGCTCGCCATAGAAAAGCACAGAGCCCCTCCGTGCCGTAGCACAGAGGGGCCCCGTGTCGCTCAGCGCGTCGCCGCGCCGAGGCTTAGCTGACGATGGCGAGGATGTCGTCCTCGTTGAGGAAAACGTACTCTTTGTCGTCAACTTTGATCTCCGAGCCTGAGTACTTGCCGAAGATGATCTTATCCCCGGCCTTGACCGCCAGGGGGACCACCTTGCCGTTCTTCAGCGTCTTGCCCGAGCCGACCGCAATGACCTTGCCCTCTTGCGGCTTCTCTTGGGCCGTGTCCGGCAGGTAGAGCCCGCCGCGCGATTTCTCGGCCGAGCCCAAACGCTGCGCGATCACCCGATCACCGATCGGCTTGAGCTTCAGGCTCTTCTCCGATGCAGTGGCGGTCGCCATTAGTACATCCCTTCTCCGCCACCCATGCCCTGCATGCCGCCGCCGCCATGGCCATGGCCGCCACCGCCACCACCACCGCCCTCTTTCTTCTCGGGCAGCTCGGTGATCAGGGCTTCCGTGGTCAGCAGCAAGCTGGAGATGCTGGCCGCGTTTTGGAGTGCCGTGCGGACGACCTTGGTGGGGTCAATGATCCCGGCCTGGAGCATGTCGGTGTATTCCAGGTTTTGGGCGTTGAACCCGACGTTGGTCTTCTCTTCCTTGATCCGCTGGACAACGACCGAGCCTTCTTGGCCGGCGTTCTGGGCGATCATCCGCGCCGGCTCTTCCAGCGAGCGGCGGATAATCTCGACCCCGATTTGCTCATCGCCTTGCAGCTTGAGCTTATCGAGGGTGCCCAGGCAGCGGATGAGCGCGACCCCACCACCCGGCACGATCCCCTCATCGCGGGCAGCCTTCGTGGCGTGCAGCGCATCTTCCACGCGTGCTTTCTTCTCTTTCATTTCGGTCTCGGTGGCAGCGCCCACGTTGATCTGGGCCACCCCGCCCGAGAGCTTGGCCAGCCGCTCTTGCAGCTTCTCGCGGTCGTAGTCCGAGTCGGTATCATCGATCTGCGTCTTGAGCTGGCTGATGCGGCCATTGATCGCCGAGGTCTTGCCTGCGCCCTCGATGATCGTGGTGTTCTCCTTGTCGATCTTCACCCGCTTGGCTCGCCCGAGGTCTTCCAGCTGGATGTTCTCGAGCTTGATCCCGAGATCCTCGGTGATCGCGCGCCCGCCGGTGAGGATCGCAATGTCCTCTAGCATGGCCTTGCGGCGATCGCCGTAGCCCGGGGCCTTGATGGCCGCGCACTGCAAGGTGCCGCGCAGCTTGTTGACCACCAGGGTGGCCAGCGCCTCGCCCTCGATGTCCTCGGCAATCAGGATGATCGGGCGGCCGGCTTTGGCGACCTTCTCGAGCATGGGCAGCAAGTCCTTCATCGAGGAGACCTTCTTCTCGTAGATGAGAATGTAGGGCTCATCGAAGCTGGCTTCCATGCGCTCGGCATCGGTGACGAAGTACGGGGAGAGATAGCCCTGGTCAAACTGCATCCCTTCCACCAGGTCCAGGGTGGTCTGGATGGACTTGGCTTCCTCTACCGTGATGACGCCGTCCTTGCCTACCTTCTCCATCGCATCGGCAATCAGCTCGCCGATGGTGGTGTCGTGGTTGGCGGCGATGGTGGCGACCTGGGCGATTTCCTTCTTGTCCTTCACTTGCTTGGAGAGCTTCTTGAGCTGCTCGGTGACTTCCGCCACCGCTCGGTCGATGCCCCTCTTTAAGGCCATCGGGTTGGCTCCGGCGGTCACGTTCTTGAGGCCTTCGCGGAAGATCGCCTCAGCCAGCACGGTGGCGGTGGTGGTGCCATCGCCGGCGTTGTCTGAGGTCTTCTCGGCGACTTCCTTGACGAGCTGCGCGCCCAAATTCTCGTACGGGTCTTCCAGGTCCACTTCCTTGGCCACCGTCACGCCGTCCTTGGTGATGGTGGGCGAGCCGAACTTCTTCTCAATGACCACGTTGCGACCCTTGGGCCCGAGGGTCACCTTGACCGCATCAGTCAACTGGCGCACGCCACGGTACATGCGGCGACGCGCGTCTTCATCGAACAGCAATTGCTTTGCCATTGCTCCTCCTTGTATTGCGGTTAATCAATTACCCCTGCACCACGGCCAGCACGTCCTCTTCGCGGAGGATCAGCAAGTCCGACCCCTCCACCGAGACCTCGGTGCCGGCGTACTTCCCATACAGCACGCGGTCACCGCTCTTCACCTCGAGCGCCTTGACATGCCCATCCTCCAACAGGCGCCCGGTGCCCACGGCGACCACTTTGCCCTCTTGCGGCTTCTCTTTAGCCGAATCCGGCACGATAATGCCGCTCTTGGTTTTCTCCAATGCCTCCAATGGCTTGACCACGATGCGGTCACCCAAGGGTTTGATACTCATAGACGCCCTCCTCCTCTTGGTTGTTGCGGTGAGTTCCTGCGGTTAGCAATCTACTTAAATGAGTGCCAGAAGTAAATTGAGTATAGCGTGTCGCGAGGGTAATTCAAGGGCTAAAAACGCTAAATTTATGCACTTCCTGAGGCTATTACGAATAATTACGCGCTATATTGACGTGTAGCTTATCAGAAGAAATAATACGGGTCAAGCGGTTTTGGAAGAGGCCAGATAAAGTAACCCCTCCAGCACCAGGTGGGGCCGTAGCGCGTCGATGGTGGTGGCGTGCTTGGCGATGAGTGGGCTGGCTCCGCCGGTGGCAACGACCTTGGCGTGGGGGGCGTATTCCTTCTTAAGCCGCGTCACGAGGCCATCTACCAGCGCGATGCAGCCATTGAACACCCCGGAGCGGATGCTGTTGGCGGTGTCGCGGCCCAAGAGCTCGGGCGGCTCGCGCAAGTCGACCTTAGGCAGCAGCGCGGTGCGGGCGGCCAGGGCTTCCAGCGAGATATCCACCCCCGGCGCAATGATGCCGCCGAGATACTCCCGCTGCTTGGTGACAATGTCGATGGTGATGGCGGTGCCGAAATCCGCCACGATGCAGTCTTGCTGGTACGTATGCCACGCGGCATAGGCGCCCACGAGGCGATCCTGCCCCACCTGCTCGGGATAGCGATACTTATTCACAAGGGGCACGGTGAGGTCTTGGCCCACGATGCGCAGGGGTACCGCGCGCAGCGAGCGCAGCGACTCGGTGAGCACCGACGTCATGCGGGGCACCACGCTGCAGACCAGGATTTGCTTGGCTTTCGTGAGGTGCAAGCGCTTGGTTCTGGCCAGCGCTTTGAGCTGCAGCGTGAGCTCATCCGGCGTGCGCCCGGTCTGGGTGCCCACGGAGAACTGGGACTTGAGCTTGGCCCCTTCGAAGAGGCCGAAGTTGGTGGTGGTGTTGCCGATGTCGATGGTGAGGATCATGCGTGGTTCTCGCTGCCCTGCCGGTAGAGGAACATACATAGCAGATAGGTGACCTGCCAGGCAAGTATTTCTAGCCAGAGGTTCCGGGACTTGCTGGTCGCTTGCACCATGATCCACCAGGCGGCCGGAGCCAGCACCAGGGCGGTCGCCACCCGCAGCCACGTGGTGCCTAGCGTCAGCTTCTGCGCACAACTAAGCGCCACTGTCCCCAAAAGCACGCCGGCAGCGAAGGAGGCTTCGCTGGGCATATCGATGATGCCCCCGTGGTTCAGGAACAACCGGAATGGCGCAATCAGGCAGAGCCAAAGGCTGGGCACCGTCAGGGCTAAAAACACCAGAGTGCGCAGCCGCAGCAAGGTATTCGGCGCTTGGGCATGCCACAACCAGATGACCAGGCCAAAGAGCACCGGTGAAAATACCGGCCACATCAGCAGTGGATACGATTCGATGGCCAAGGCCGGCACCGTGAGTGCGAGCTTGACCCAACCTTGGCGGCGAGGGTTCATGTCACCGCGTGGGGCTGGCGGGCACTTCGCGCAGGACTTCGCGGACCGTCTCAGAGCGCACTTCCTTGACCTTCTCCTTGCCGATCGGTTGGCGGTCGAGCATTACCTCGGGCACGCTGGTCAGCCGGTAGGTGGTCGGCAGGATGGCCGTCACTTTGTCGGCATCGAGAAAGCCTTGTTCGAGCTGGTTGTTCAGCAGCACCTGGAAGCGCAGGAACGTTTTACCGCCCAGCACATTCGTGCCCAGCAGGCGCACGTTGGAGAGCCGGTCGATCTCATCGGGGTGCAGGCTGAAGAAGACGTCATAGGTTTGGAAGGAGCCGAAGACGCCGCCCGCGTCATCCGACGGGACGGAGGTGACTACCTCCTCGCTGTAGACGAACGGGGTGAGGACCAAGCTTAAGGCAATAGCGAGCCACGATGCCCGCTTCCTCAGTGAAGTCATAGCCTGCCTCCTAGCGGTAGATGTTGCGCCGGTGCCCGATATCGATAATGATCACGACAAGGCGATGATGCTCCAGCCGGTACAGAATGCGGTACGAGCCCATGCGGTAAGCATAGGTGCCCTTCAGCTCGCCCCGAAGCGCCTTACCCTGGAATGGGTCCTTCCCCAGGTCATCCAAGACGCGCACGATGCGTTCATAGAGCACATGCTCTCGTGAGGCCAGGTGGTGAAGGATGCGCTCAGCATGGCGGGTGAGCTCGATGCGGTACTTAGAGCTTGGCGAGGTCACGCTTCACCGCGTCCCAGGGGCGGGTCTTGCCGGCCCGGTAGTCCCGTTCGCCCTGGCGCAGGCCTGCGATCGCCTTGGGATCGGCGAGAATATCCAACGTCTCCATGAGCGCCTCATAGTCGTCAATGCTCAGCATCACGGCCACGGGCTGTCCGCGTCGAGTGACGACAAAACGATCCAATTTACGATCGATGCGCTCAATCACTTGAGGGAGCCTCGGTCGCAGTGCCTTCAGGGTGACGGTGCTGATCATGGCCATCGACCTCCTTCTGTGGCGTGTTACAGCGTGGTGACTAAAGTATACACTGAAGTGTATATCTTAGCAATGGCTATGGGATCAGGTTGGGCGATTACGAATCCGGTGGTGCCGGCGCGCCCGGCGCTGCCAGGGGCTGGGCTAAGCGCTCCAGCATGGCGCTGAGGTGGCGGGCCTCCTGGTCGAGCGCTTGCTGGCGGCGGCGCTCGCGGGTGACCTGGTCTCTCGTTTCCGCAAAACGGCTGGAGGGTGCAGTCGCACTCGTGAGGTCCTGCACGTAGCGCCAGCCCAGCGTGTCTTCTGACGCGTCCAGGCACGTGACCGCCACGTTGGCCAGGCGGCTGCGGGTCGGCAGCTCGCCGAGCAGGTTCGTGATCTCCTGCCCTGGGCCCAGCAGCGGATAGGCGCGCGAAAACCCGCGGCCCTGGGCATCGAGCTTTACGGTGATGTCTTTTGCTACGCCGCTGCCGAGATTCTTCACCGTGAGCATAAACTGCCCCTCCTCCAGGCCCGGCTCCAGCCAGGCATACACATGGGGCTGATGCTGCTGCGCGCGTGCCAGGGCCAGCTCGCGCGCGATCGCCGTGGCGCTCTGCGACTGCTGCGCGGTGGTGCGGGCCAAATCCGAAGTGATGGCGGCCAGCAGGACGGTGACCAGGGCAGCTACCGTGGTGGTGAGGATCGACACGACCTCGAGGGGCCTGCGCCAAGCCTGGATGATGACGGGGCCGAGGAGCAAGGTCGCGCACATGACGATCACGATGCGCCATCCGGCAGCCAGCGTGTGCGGCCAAGGCAGCCGCAGCACCAAGGCGGTCAGCGCCGCGGCGAGCACTGCCAACAGTCCCACCAGCACCAAGAGCCGGCGCAGCACGTGCCGCTGAGAGCGCGCGGGAGTTTCAAGAGGTCTGATAGAGGATGGGGCAGGCTTCTGGCCTGCCCGCGCCGGCGGTGTGGCTTGTGCGGTCTCTACCTGCTGCCCCATCTCGGTGGCCTCATGGGCTCTTACCGATGATAGGCTGTTGAGAGGCTGCGCACAAGCTCCTCGTGCTACCGCAGAAGTGTCACCTCGCCCATCGCGAAGGCGCGCAGGAGGCCGGAGTCGAGGCGCACCACCAGCCGGCCGTGCTCATCGAGATCATGGGCAGTGCCCTCGATCTGCTGATTGCCCACCGTGAGCTGTACGGGTTCGCCGAAGAAGCCCAGCGAAGGCCGCAGCACCGCGCGGATGGGGCTGAAGCCCTGCGTGCGCCAGACATCGTACCACGACGACAGGTGGCGGCAGATCGCCCCCAGCACCGGCCACGGGTCGTGGAAGTCGGCCCCGTTGGCTGACAACGAGGTGCCGGTCTCCGGCAGGACGCGTAAGTCGGTGGTGACATTCACCCCGATGCCCACGATGGCGATGGCGAAATTGCCCTCCACCAGGATGCCGGCCACTTTGCGGTTGGCGATGAGCACGTCATTCGGCCAGCGGATGGTGGGCAGCAGCTTGGTCATTTCGCGGAGGGCCCCGGCGACGGCCAGGCCTGCAACCAGGGCCAACTGCGGCACTTCAGGTGTGGGCAGCAGCGGCTTGAGCACCAGCGAGCAGTAGAGGCCGCCAGACGGCGAGTGCCAAACGCGCCCTTGCCGGCCCCGTCCTTGGGTCTGCTGCACCGCGACGACCAGCGTGCCCTCCTCGGCGCCCTCGCGGGCTAAGCGCTGCGCTTGCTCCATCGTGGACGCGAGGCGCTGGTACGCGTACACCGGGCTGCCTAAGCGCGAGGCGCTGATATGGCGGCTGAGCACATTTTCCAGCACCCGGTCGCGCACAATGGGCTCGGCGGCAGAGGCCGCTTGCGGCGTCATCGGCGAGCTCTCGAAGCCGGCTTGCCGCGGCGGTGCTTGCCCAGGCTCTGCGGATCCGGTATGCCCTGCTCCGCATTGAGTTGGTGCTGCTCGCGCAGCTGGCGGATTTGGTCGCGCAGCACGGCCGCGCGCTCAAACTGCAGGCTCTTGGCGCAGTGGCACATCTCCTCTTCCAGCTCACTGATGACGCGGCGCACGTCGTGTTGCTCGGGGGTGAGGCCCGTGAGATCGACGGCCAGCGCCTCGGCTTGCTTCAGCACCTCGATGCCCTCGCGGATCGCCTTGATGATGGTGGTGGGCGTGATGCCGTGGGTCTGGTTGTATTCAAGCTGCTTGGTGCGGCGACGCTGGGTAATCTCCAGCAGCTCTTGCATGGCGCCGGTGACATGATCACCGTAGAGGATAACTTCGCCGTTGATGTGGCGCGCGGCCCGGCCGGCCACCTGGATGAGCGACGTGGCTGAGCGCAGGAAGCCTTCTTTGTCCGCATCGAGGACAGCCACCAGCGAAACCTCCGGTAAGTCGAGTCCCTCGCGCAGCAAATTGATGCCCACGAGGCAGTCGAAGTCGCCTTTACGCAGGTCGCGCAGGATGGTCACGCGCTCGAAGGCATCGATATCCGAGTGCAGGTATTTCACTTTCAGGCCCGCTTCGGCGAGATAGCGCGTGAGGTCCTCAGCCAGGCGCTTGGTGAGGGTCGTGACCAGCACGCGCTCGCGGCGCTCGGCGCGCGCGCGCACCTGCGCGATGAGGTCGTCCACCTGCCCTGCGGTGGGCTTCACGGTGATCGGCGGGTCGACCAGACCGGTGGGGCGGATGACCTGCTCGACTGCCATGCCGCCGCACTTCGCCCACTCGTAGGGGCCTGGGGTGGCGGAGATGAACACGGTTTGGTGCATCAGGCCCTCAAATTCATCGAAGGTCTGCGGCCGGTTTTCGAGGGCCGAGGGCAGCCGGAAGCCGTACTCGATGAGCGTCTCTTTGCGCGCGCGGTCGCCATGGTACATGCCCCGCACTTGCGGCACCGTTACGTGCGATTCGTCGATCACCATCAGGTAATCCTTGGGGAAATAGTCGATGAGGCAGCTGGGCCGCGAGCCTGGCGCGCGTCCCGCCAGGTGGCGGGAATAATTCTCCATGCCGTGGCAATAGCCCAGCTCCTTGAGCATCTCGAGGTCGTACTTAGTGCGTGACTCCAGCCGCTGCGCTTCGAGCAGCTTGCCCTGCGCCTGAAAGCTGCGCACGCATTCCACTAGCTCGCGGCGGATGGTGTCGATGCCGGCGTCCAGCTTGTCCTTGTTGGTGAGAAAGTGCTTGGCCGGATAGATGGCGATCTGCGGCAGCTCGCTGAGGGTGTCGGCGCTGACCGGGTCAATCTCGCGCAGGCGGCTGACCTGCCCGCCTGAGAGTTCCACCCGGTAGCCGGTCTGGCGATACGCCGGATAGAGGTCGATGACCTCGCCCCGCACGCGGAAGGTGCCACGGCGGAAATCCACGTCATTGCGCGTATATTGGATGCCGATCAGCCAGGAGAGCAGCTCATCGCGGCGCACGGGCTGGCCCACCTTGAGCCAGACCATTTGCTGGCTGTATTCGTCCGGGTCGCCCAGGTTGTAGATGCACGAGACGCTGGCCACGATGATCGTATCGCGGCGGCTTAAGAGCGAGCTGGTCGCCGAGAGGCGCAGCCGGTCCAAGTCATCGTTGATGGCCGCGTCCTTGTCGATGTAGGTGTCGGTCTGCGGCACGTAGGCCTCAGGCTGGTAGTAGTCGTAGTAGCTGACGAAATACTCCACCGCATTGTGCGGGAACAGCGCCTTGAACTCGCTGTACAGCTGCGCCGCGAGCGTTTTGTTGTGCGAGATGACCAGCGTGGGCTTATTGATGTTGGCGATGACGTGGGAGATCGCGAAAGTTTTTCCACTGCCGGTGACCCCGAGCAGCGTCTGGAGCTTCTTCCCGGCTTGGAGGCCCTCGGTGAGGGCCTGGATGGCCTGGGGCTGGTCGCCCTTGGGGGTCATGTCGGTGACGAGCTCGAATTTATCCATCCAGGATCTTGAGCGAGCAATCGAGGGCAGGGGCGGAATGGGTGAGGCGGCCGATGGAGATGCGATCAACGCCCGTGCGGGCCAGGGCGCGGACATTCGCGAGGGTCACCCCCCCCGAGACTTCGAGCAGCGGTTTGCGTCCGCGGCGCAGCTTGACGGCATTGCGGATGGCCGCCGGCAGCCAGTTATCAAGCAAGATGGCATCGGGCTGTGCGGCCAGGGCGGTTTGGAATTCATCCATACTCGCCACCTCGATCTCCACAAAGCGGCGCGGCCGCACGCGCTTGGCCTCGGCGATCGCGTGGGAAATCGTCTGCTCCGGGACCGCTCGCAGCTGGTTGGTCTTGATGAGAATCGCGTCGGCCAGGTCGACACGATGGTTGCGGCCGCCCCCGGCATGCACCGCGTATTTCGCCAGGGCGCGCAGGCCCGGCAGCGTCTTGCGGGTGTCCAGAATCTTGGCCCGCGTGCCGCGCGCACGGTCGACAAACGCGCGCGTGAGGGTGGCAATGCCGGAGAGGTGCATCACGAAGTTAAGGGCCGTGCGCTCGGCGGCAAAAATCGAGCGCGCCCGGCCCTGCACCGTGAGGATCGCGGTGCCGGAGCGCACCTTGCTGCCGGAGCGGACATGCTGGCGGCAGCGCAAGGAAGGATCCAGAGTCTGGAAGGTGAGGATGGCTATCTGAATGCCGGCGACGATACCCGAGGACTTGGCCACGATGCGCGCGGTGAGGCGCTGGTCGGCCGGGACGACGATGCGGGAGGTGATGTCTTGCTGGGCGCGATCCTCTGCGAGGGCCTGTCGGATGATCGGCAACACCGCGCGGGGGGTCAGGTCAGTCATCGGTTTACATGGCTTGCAGAACGGTCAGCTGCGCGGCGGTCTTCTTGAGGTCCTCTTCCAGCTGCTGCTTGCGCTCGCGCGCGCCCTGCACGATCTCGGCCGGGGCCTTGTCGGTGAAGTCGCTGTCCTTCAGCCGCGCTTCAGCCTGCTGCAAGTGCTTGGTGAGCTCCGCGACCCGCTGCTGCTTGCGCTCGCGCTCCTTGGCCACGTCGATGAGGCCGGCCAGCGGCAAGATGACTTCGATCCCCTCTACGACCGCGGTGGCGGCGTCCTTGGGTTTCTGCGCCTGAGCGGCGACATGCACCTCCGCGACACCGGCCAGGGCTTGGAGCAAGGGCTGCTGCGACTCGAAGAATTGGCGCACCGCGGCCTGCGGCGTGATGAGGTGCACCGGGGGTTTGCGGTCAGGCGGCACATTGAGTTCGGCGCGCATGGTGCGAATGGCGCCCACCACCGCTGCGAAGCGGGCAAACTGCGCCTCAGCTTCGTCATCCGTGAGCTTTTTGGCGGCTTTGGGCCAGGGGGCTTTCATGATCGACGGCCCGGCATCGCTCGGCCGCAGATGCTGCCAGAGCTCCTCGGTGACGAAGGGCATCACCGGGTGCAGCAGCCGCAGGCCGGTTTCCAGCACCTTATGCATGATGGCGAGTGTCGTGGCTTTGGCTTCAGCCGACTGCGGCATCTGCACCTTCGCTATTTCAACGTACCAATCGCAGAAGTCGTGCCACAGAAAGTCGTAGAGCGCGGTGGCGGCATCGTTGAACTGATAGGCATCCAGGGCGTTGGTGACCCGCGTGGTGGTGTGCTGTAGGCGCGAAAGGATCCACCGATCCGGTATCGTGATAGGCGCGGGTGACGCCGAAGGTCGGGCGCCCAGGGGCGCAGCCAACTGGGCCCCACCCGCGGAAGCGGAGGGGGATGGGAGTTGGCGAGCACCTGGGCTGCCGGAGGCGGCAGGACCCGCGCTCATAACGAATCGGGTGGCGTTCCAGAGCTTATTGGCGAAGTTGCGGCCGGCGGTGAAGCGCTCTTCCGAGAGAAAGAGGTCCTGGCCGATCGCGGTCGCGGTCACCAGCGTGTAGCGCAGCGCGTCGGTGCCGTACTGCTTGATGATATCCAAGGGATCGATGATGTTCCCGAGCGACTTTGACATCTTCTTGCCCGTGATGTCGCGCACCGTGCCGTGGATGTACACATCGGTAAAAGGTGGGGCCTTCATGCAGAAGTAGCCGGCCATCACCATGCGCGCGACCCAGAAGAAAATGATCTCCTGCGCGGTCACCAGCGTGTGCGTGGGATAGAAATGCTCGAGGTCCTTGGTTTGTTGCGGCCAGCCCAGCGTCGAGAAGGGCCAGAGCCAGGAAGAAAACCACGTATCGAGCACATCGGGGTCCTGGCGCACCGGGCCGCTGCACTTGGAGCACTTGGCCGGGGCGGCCTTTGCTACCATGGTGTGCTCGCACTTTTCGCAGTAGTAGACCGGCAAGCGATGGCCCCACCAGATCTGGCGGCTGATGCACCAGTCCTCGATGTTCTCCATCCAGTTGAGGTACACCTTGGTCCAGCGCTTGGGGTGAAACTTGATCGTGCCCTTCTTCACCGCTTCGATGGCGGGCTTGGCCAGCGGCTTCATCTTCACGAACCACTGGGGGCTGAGGCGCGGCTCGACCGCGGTGTGGCAGCGGTAGCAGTGGCCCACATTGTGCGGGTGCTCGTCAATGGCCCCCAGGAAGCCGGCCTTCTCGAGGTCGATGATCAGCTTGCTGCGTGCTTCGAGCCGATCCAGGCCCTCATATTCCTTGGGCACGTTCGTCATATGGGCGTCATCGGTCATCACGTTGATGAACTCGAGCTTATGCTTCTTGCCCATCTGAAAGTCGGCCGGGTCGTGCGCCGGGGTCACCTTGACAGCCCCCGTGCCGAAGCTCTTGTCGACCAGCTCATCAGCGATGATGGGGAGGCGGCGGTTCACGAGCGGCAAAATGGCGTGCTTGCCGATAAGCGCCTTATAGCGCTTATCCTTCGGATGCACCGCGATGGCCGTATCACCCAGCATGGTTTCCGGTCGGGTGGTGGCCACTTCAATATGGCCGGAGCGGTCCTCCAGCGGATAGCGGATGTGGTAGAGCTTGCCGAGGGTCTGCTGGCGCGGCGCTTCTTCATCGGCCAGGGCGGTCTGGCAGCGCGGGCACCAGTTGATGATGTAGTGTCCGCGGTAGATCAGGCCTTCTTTGTGGAGACGCAAGAAGACCTCGAGGACCGCTTCCGAGAGCCCCTCGTCCATCGTGAAGCGCGTGCGGCGCCAGTCGCAAGAAGAGCCCAGCCGCCGCAATTGGTAGAGGATCGTGCTGCCGTATTGCTCCTTCCATTGCCATACGCGCTGGATGAACGCCTCGCGCCCTACGTCCTGCCGCTTCTTCCCCTCCTTGGCCAGCGCGCGCTCGACCACGTTTTGCGTGGCGATGCCGGCATGGTCGGTGCCCGGCACCCACAGCGCGTTGAAGCCCTGCATGCGCTTGTAGCGGATGAGAATGTCCTGGATGGTGTTGTTGAGCGCATGGCCCATGTGCAGGATGCCGGTCACATTGGGCGGCGGGATCACGATCGTGTAAGGCGTCCTTTTGGGATCGGGGTCGGCCTGGAACAGGCCCTGAGCCTCCCACCATTGGTAGCGGGGCTCTTCGACAGCCTGAGGGTTATATTGCGGCGGCAGTTCGGTCATATCGGCTGGCCGGCCTGAAGCTAGCGCTTCTTCTTGGGCCCGTTGCCTGACTTGCGGTCTTTCAGCAGCTTGTATTCGATCGAATCCACCAGTGCCTGCCAGCTGGCTTCGATCACGTTTTCAGAGACGCCGATGGTATCCCACGAGTCCTGCTCATCCTGAGATTGGATGAGCACGCGCACTTTGGCTGCGGTGCCGGCCTTCTCATCCAGCACGCGCACCTTGAAGTCGCGCAGGTGCATTTGCGCCAGCGTCGGATAAAACTGCCGCAGCGCCTTGCGGATGGCGTTATCCAGCGCATTCACCGGGCCATCGCCCTCGGCCGCAGTCTGCTCCGTGACCCCGTCCACCTTGATCTTGATGGTGGCCTCAGAGGTGAGCTTACGATCGCGCTTTTCCATGATCACGCGGAAGCCCTCGAGCTTGAAGAAAGGCTTCAGGTGCTCGAGCTCGCGCTTGAGCAAGAGCTCAAGCGAGCCTTGCGCGGCTTCAAAATGGTAGCCCTCGTGCTCGAGTTTTTGCAGCAGCTTGAGCAGCTTTTTGGCGGCAGGGGTCTCCTTCGAGAGATCCATGGCCAGGTCCTGCGCTTTCAACACGAGCGAAGATCGGCCTGAGAGCTCCGAGACCAGAATCTTACGCTGGTTGCCGACCACGCTGGGCTCGATGTGCTCGTAGGTGCGCGGGTTCTTCATCACGGCATTCACATGCACCCCGCCCTTGTGCGCGAAGGCCGAGGAGCCTACAAAGGGCTGATTGGCGACCTGGGCGAGGTTGCTTACCTCGGCGACAAAACGCGAAGTCTCGGTGAGCTCCTTAAGGCGCCCGGCCGGCAGCACCTCGAGTCCCATCTTGGTCGCGAAGAGGCCGGCGAGCGACACGAGATTGGCGTTGCCGCAGCGCTCGCCGTAGCCGTTGACGACCCCCTGCACTTGCTGGCAGCCGGCGTGCACCGCCGCCAAGGCATTGGCCACGGCCAGCTCGCTGTCGTTGTGCGAGTGGATGCCCAGCGGGACCGAGAGCTGGCTCTTGAGCTTGCTGATGACGTCGTGGACCTCGTGCGGCAGGCTGCCGCCGTTGGTGTCGCAGAAGATGAGCGTATCCGCTCCGCCGGCTAGGGCGGCTTGCAGCGTCTTGAGCGCATACCCCGCGTTGTCCTTATAGCCATCGAAGAAATGCTCCGCGTCATACATGACCGTGCGCCCGTGACGCTTCAAATAGGCCACGGATTCCTCGATCATCTTAAGATTTTCCTCCGGGCTCACGCGCAGCACCTCGCGCACGTGCAGATCCCAGGTCTTGCCGAAAATGGTGATGATCGAAGTCTCGGCTTTGAGCAAGGCATTGAGGTTGGCGTCTTTCGCCGCTGTCGCCGCATGGCGGGTGCTGCCAAAGGCGGTCAGCTTGGCGGTGCTCAGGCGTAGGGCCTTGGCGCGGCGGAAGTACTCAGCGTCCTTGGGGTTGGAGCCGGGCCAGCCGCCTTCGATATACGGCACGCCCAGGGCATCCAGCTTCTCGGTGATGCGCAGTTTATCCTGCACCGAGTAGGAGATGCCTTCGGCTTGAGCGCCGTCGCGTAACGTCGTGTCGTACAGTTCGACCAGGGCCATCCTCAGGAAGTGTCAGGCACTTCAAGTGCCTGGCACTTGGGTTCTTGGGTTAGGCGTTGACGAGTGCAGCTTTCTTGCCGCGCACCGGGGCGCGGCTGAGGCCAAAGGCCCGGTGCACCACGCGCACGGCGCGGTCGGCGTGGATCTTGCGGATCACGCAGGAGATCTTGATCTCAGAGGTGGAAATCATCTCGATGTTGACGCGCTCTTTGGCCATGGCCTCGAACATCTTGGCTGCCACGCCGGAGTGGCTGCGCATGCCGATGCCGACGATCGAGAGCTTCGCCACGCCCTCATCAGTCGTCACCTCGCCGGCGCCGATGCGGCGCGAAACCTGGCGCGACACCCGCAGCGTTGAGGCCAGGTCGCCCTTGTCCACGGTAAAGGAAAGGTCGGTCGAGCCCTCGCGGCTGACGTTCTGCACGATCATGTCGACATTGATGCCCGCGGCGGCGAGGTCGCGGAAGATCTCGGCGGCCATGCCGGGCTTATCCGGCACATCGCGGATGGTGATTTTGGCTTCATCGCGGCGCAAGGTGACTCCGCTGACGACGATATCTTCCATCGCCCGGACCGTTTTTTGGATCATCGTGCCCTCCCGCAGTGAGAAACTCGATCGTACA
Organism: Candidatus Omnitrophota bacterium; assembly: GCA_020057015.1. Taxonomy (GTDB): domain Bacteria; phylum Omnitrophota; class Gorgyraeia; order Aquiviventales; family Aquiviventaceae; genus JAGVGS01. The sequence continues at coordinate 16,622 of JAGVGS010000196.1, forward strand.
TGAATGGGGATGTTAAACCGCTTGGCCACGAAAATAGACCGCGCCTGCATGACCTGTGCCCCCAGCGAGGCCATCTCGAGCATTTCATCATAGCTGATGGCCGCGAGTTTGCGCGCCTCCGGCACGATGCGCGGGTCGGCGGTGTAGACCCCCTCCACATCGGTAAAGATCTCGCACACATCCGCGTGCAGCGCGTGCGCCAGGGCCACCGCCGTGAGATCCGACCCCCCGCGGCCGAGTGTCGTGATGTCCTGGTTGGTGTTCACCCCTTGAAAGCCTGCGACGATCACGATGCGGCTGCGCAGCAGCTCCGGCTCCAGGCGCCGGGTATTAATGGCGACGATGCGCGCCTTCGTGTGGGTGCCTTCGGTCAAGATGCCCACCTGCGCGCCGGTAAAGGACACCGCGTCTTCGCCCAGCGCATGGATGGCCATCGCCAGCAGGGCGACGGAGACCTGCTCCCCGGTGGCCATGAGCATGTCGAGCTCGCGCTCGGCCGGATGGTCGCTCACTTGCGCCGCCAGCTGCAGCAGCTCGTCGGTCGTATCGCCCAGCGCCGAGACCACCACGACCACATTGGCCCCGCTCCTCTTCGCCTCCACGACGCGGTGGGCCACCCGCTTGATGCGCTCGGGATTGGCCACCGAGCTGCCGCCGTATTTTTGCACGATCAACTTACGCGACATGCGGGTCAGGCGAGGGCCACGCGGTCGACGGCGAGAAACCACCCGGCCACCGCGGCGGCATCCTTAAAGATGTTCGTGATATCATCCAGCGCCGGCCCGTGCAGGGCGGCCGCCGGCTGTACCGGCACGCCGGTGCCGATGGCGACCACGGGCAGCATCCCGCTGCGCCGGTCATCGACGACCGTGAGCAGCCGCCAAGCGCTCAGGCGCGAGAGACGCTCGCGCAGGGGCTTTAGCAGCCACTGGTCGATGCGTTCCATCGCGACCTGCCGCTGCACGAGATCGGTCGCGTCAATCTGCAGGTGCACGTACACCACATCGCGGTGCTCGATCAGGGCCAGCAGCGTCTGCACGAAGGCCTGCAGCAGCGGTTCCTCAAAGCTGCCGGGGGCCGGCTGCCAGTCATAGCCGAGCAGCCGGGCCAAGCCCTTGAGGGGATACTGCGACGAGACCACGGCACCTGAGCGCCCGGTGCGCTGCGCCAGGGTGGGGTCGTGCTGCTGGCTGGCAGCCCCCCAGAGCCACAAGAGGTTCGCGGGATTCTCTCCCAAGTCGAGG
>JAGVGS010000145.1 GCA_020057015.1 Candidatus Omnitrophota bacterium
CCGCATGCGGGAGCCGCAAGGCGCGTACGGGGCTTACCTGCGCGGGCTGATGCTCGAGCGCTCGCAGCGACTGCCGGAGGCGCTGGACGCGTATCGGGAAGCGCTGCACCAAGACCGGCGCTCGCCGCTGCTGCACGTGCATCTGGGCTCCACGCATCTGAAGCTCGGCCAGATGGACAAGGCCGTGCAAGCCTTTGAGCGGGCACTCGCCCTCGATCCGCGCCAGCCGGACGCCTTGCGGTGGCTCGCGATGCTGCAAGCCTCGCGTGGCCAACTCACCGAGGCCGTGGCGGCCTATGAACGCCTGCGCGAAGCCGACGCCCATGATCAGTTCGTGCTGAGCACGCTGGCCGACTTGTATGTGATGCAAGATGAGCTACCCAAGGCGATTGCCTTGTACGAGCAGCTTATCAGCGAGTTTGGCTCGAGCAGCCAGCTGCACTTTAACCTGGGCGTGCTGCAGGGCCGCAGCGGGCAGTTTATGGACGCCATCGAGGAGCTCTCGCGTGCGCTGGAGCTGGCCCCCAAAGCGCTGGAAGTGCGCGTGGCCCTCGGGCTGACGTTTGAACTGGCCGGCCGCGCCAGCGAGGCGGCCGCGCACTATGAAGCGGCGCTGTCTTTAAGTCCGCTGAACGCGCGGCTCTATCACCACGCCGCGCGCGCGCATGTGGCGGCCAGGGAATACGCGCAGGCCGTCGCGAGCTACGAGGCCGCGCTCGACCTGACGCCCAACGATTTCGACGCGATGATGGGCCTGGTGCGCGTGTGGCTGGCCCAGGCGCAATATGACCGGGCCGTGGCGTTTCTGGGCCGGCAGATGCGCCTCATGGACGATCCGCCTGAGCTGTACGTGGCGCTGGGCATTGTGTATCGCGAGGCGCGGCAGGCGCACGAAGCCCTGCGGGCCTTTGAGCGCGCGGTGGCGCTGAAAGCCGACTACCCCCAGGCGCATTTTTATCTGGCGGCGCAATTGGATCAACTGGGGCGCCGGGAGCCGGCGCGGGCCAGCCTGCGGCGCGTGCTCACGCTGGAGCCGGAGCATCCGGACGCGTTGAATTACCTGGGCTATTTGGACGCGGAAGAAGGCGTGCATCTCGAAGAGGCGCGCCGGCTGGTGGAGCGGGCCCTGGAGCTGGACCCGGCCAACGGGGCCTATCTCGATAGCCTCGGCTGGGTGCATTACAAGATGGGCCGCTTGCCCGAGGCGGTGCGCTACCTGGAGCAGGCCGCGGCCTTGCTGGACACCGATCCGGTGATTTTCGACCACTTGGGCGAGGTGTACTTCACGCTCAAGGACTTGGAGCAGGCCCGGCGCAACTGGCAGCGCGCGCTGCAGCTGGACCCGCACCTGATTGCGATCCGCGAAAAGCTTGACCGGCTGCCGCAGCAGACGACGGTCCGCTCTCCATCACATCGACAACCGTAGGACGTAGCGAACGCATGCCCGTGCCCACGACAGACGTCAAAGCCCTGTGCCAGATTGCCAACGCGTTGCGCCAAACCATCCTGCGCACGATCGCCCAGGCCGGCAGCGGGCATCCGGGCGGCTCGCTGTCGATGGTGGAGCTTTTGACCGGCCTCTACTGGCACGCGCTGCGCCACGACCCGAAGCGCCCGGAGTGGCCTGAGCGTGATCTCTTCTTGCTCTCCAAAGGGCATGGCTGCCCGGCGCTCTACGTGGTGCTGGCTGAGTGGGGCTACTTCCCCAAGACGGAGCTCTCGACGCTGCGCAAATATCCCACGCGGCTGCAGGGCCACCCGGAGCGCGGCACGGTGCCGGGCATTGAAATCTCCTCAGGCTCGTTGGGCCAAGGCCTGTCCATGGCCAACGGGATCGCCCTCGCGGACCGTCTGGATCAGCGGCAGCGCCGCATCTATTGCCTCATGGGCGACGGGGAAATTCAAGAAGGCCAAGTCTGGGAAGCGGCCATGACCGCGCATCATTACCATCTGGACACCGTCACGGCGATTATCGATGCGAATCAGCTGCAGCAGAACGGGCCTGTCAAGACCGTGCAGGATATCGAGCCGCTGCCGGAGAAATGGCGGGCATTTGGCTGGCACACCATCGAGATCGACGGGCACGACCTCGCCCAGGTACTCAGCGCGTATGATGAGGTGAAGACCGTGAAGGGCAAGCCGCAGGCCATCGTGGCGCGCACGGTGAAGGGCAAAGGGGTGTCGTTTATGGAATTGAACCACGCCTGGCACGGGGTGGCGCCGAAACCGGATGAATTGGAGCGGGCCTTGAAAGAGCTGCAAGCGGCGGTGTGCTGATGGCCGAGCTGGCGACGCGCGACGGGTTTGGGGAAGGGCTGCTGGCGCTCGGCGCGACGCACCCGCAGGTCGTGGCCCTCTCGGGCGATCTGGAGGACTCCTGCCGGGCGATCAATTTCAAGAAGCAGTACCCGGCGCGTTTTTTCTCGGTCGGCATCGCGGAGCAGGATATGGTGGGCACGGCGGCGGGCTTGGCCCTGGCCGGGAAGATTCCCTTTGCCTGCTCGTTCTCGCAATTTGTCACCGGCAAGACGCTGGAGCAGCTGCGCATGGCGGTCTGTTATCAGCGGCTCAACGTCAAGGTGGTGGGCTCGCACGGGGGGCTCTCGGTGGGCGCCGATGGCGCCACGGCCGAGGCGCTGGAAGAGTTCACGCACATGCGCAGCCTGCCGTTCATGACGGTGCTGGCCCCGGCGGATGCGCTGGAGGCCCGGCGGCTGACGATGGCCTGCGCCGACCACCCAGGACCGGTCTACCTGCGCTTAGGGCGCGCCCCGGTGCCGGCGGTGACCAAAGCCAGCGACCTGCTGCAGATCGGCCGCGCCAACGTACTGCGCCGCGGCAATGACGTGACGATCGCCGCCTGCGGGGTGATGGTCTCGCACGCGCTGCTGGCTGCCGAGCTCTTGGCTAAAGAGGCCATCGAGGCGCGCGTCATCAACGTGCATACGATCAAGCCGCTCGACCGCGACACGCTGCTGGCGGCGGCCAAGGAGACCGGGGCTGTGGTGACGGCCGAAGAGCATACGGTGATCGGCGGCCTCGGGGGCGCGGTGGCCGAGCTCTTAGCACAGCAGCACCCGGTGCCCATGCGGTTTGTGGGCGTGCAGGACCGGTTCGGTACCTCCGGCGATCCGGCGCAGCTGATGCAGGTCTTCCACCTGATGCCTGAAGATGTGGCCAAGGCGGTGAAGGAAGTGCTGCGTCTCAAGCAGCCGGCGTAGCGAGGTCTGCGGCGCGAATGCTGCGCGTGCAAGCACCGGCCAAGCTCAACCTCTACCTTCGGGTCGTGGGCAAGCGTGCGGACGGATTCCACGAGCTTGAGACGCTCTTCGAGCGCATTGATTTGTGCGATGAGCTGCAGCTTGAGCTGCAGCCGCGCCAGTTGCAACTGACGTGTTCGGATCCCACCCTCTCTTGTGGCGAAGAGAATTTGGTCCTCAAAGCCGCCCGCGCCCTCCAGCAGCTGACCAACACCGATCAGGGTGCTCAGCTTCATTTGATCAAGCGCATTCCGATCGCTGCTGGATTAGGCGGCGGTTCTTCCGATGCTGCGGCAGCGCTTTTGGGACTCAATGCATTGTGGGCATTAGGTCTTGATCAGCAGACACTTGTCAAGGTGGCAGCCCAATTGGGATCAGATGTGCCATTTTTTCTTTGGGATGTCCCCTTTGCCGTAGGACGCGGCAGGGGAGAGCAGGGCGAGCCGGTGACCTCCGAGGCGCAGCTGGCCCACATCCTGGTCACGCCCGATGCCCAGTTAGCCACCAAGGAAGTGTACGCTGGGTCGCGTTTCGACTTGACAGGCACGGGCGCTTCGCTTAGCATAGCGCTACACGCCTTACGCAACGGCTCGCTTGGCGAGCTCGTTTCAGGCTTAAGGAATGATTTGGCGCCTGAGGCGATCCGGCGTTGTCCTGTCATTGCAGCGGTCCAGTCGTTGCTGCGCGAAAGTGGATGCCTGGGGGTGCTCCTCTCTGGCAGTGGCCCCTCGGTGTTCGGTCTGTGCCGGGATCTTGCCCATGCGCACGCGGTGCAGGCACAGGTCGCGCGGCGCGCGCCGCCTGCGTGGCGTCTGTCGGTGGTCACCACGGAGCGGACGGGTGCTCAAAGGTTGCTTGGGGAGTAGTGTAACGGTAGCACAAGAGCCTTTGGAGCTCTCCGTCCAGGTTCGAATCCTGGCTCCCCAGCTTTTCGGGAGCCTCACCATCCAACATGCGAAGGGGATGACACCCTGATGAGAATTCTCCATGCGATCATCTTAGCGGCAGGCCAAGGCACTCGGATGAAGTCCGAGATGCCGAAGGTCTTGCACACCATTTGCGGCCGCCCGATGCTCGCCTATCCGCTCGACCTCGTCGGGGCCTGCGGCGTCAAACAGCCGATCATCGTGCTCGGCCATGGCGCCGAGCGGGTGCGGCCGTATTTGCCGAAGGAGGCCAAGGTCGCCCTCCAAACCAAGCAGCTGGGCACCGGCGATGCGGTACTCACAGCCAAGAAGCTGCTGAGCAGCACCCAGGGCGCCGTGCTGATCCTCTATGGGGACACGCCGCTCTTGCGCCGCACCACGGTGCAAAAGCTGATCGAGACGCACTTCAAGACCGGGGCGACCTGCACGCTGCTGACCGCGCACATGGCCGACCCCAGCGGGTACGGCCGCATCGCGCGCAACGAGAACGGGCAGATCATCGGCATCATCGAAGAGGCCGAGGCCAATGCCGCGCAGCGCGCCGTGCGCGAGATCAACGTCGGGCCGCTCATCTGCAGCACCCCAGCCTTGCTCGAGGCGCTCGCCACGGTCCAGCCGAGCCGGCATAAGAAAGAGCTCTATCTCACCGATGTCGTCTCTCATATCGCCCAGCAGCCGGGGACGAAGGTGCAATCCACGCGGGTGGAGGAGTTGCCCGAAGCGCTGGGCATCAACTCCCGCGCCGAGCTGGCCAAGGCCATCAGCATCATCCGCCAGCGCATCGTGGAAAGCCACCTGCACAATGGGGTGACCATTGAAGACCCGCAGACCACGTTCATCGACCAGGGGGTCAGCATCGGCGCGGACACGATCGTGCACCCGTATACGGTGATCCACACCGGCGTGCACATCGGCAAGCGCTGCGAGATCGGGCCTTTCGCCCGCCTGCGCCCCGGGGTCTCGGTGGGCGATGGCACGCGGATCGGCAACTTCGTGGAGCTCGTGCGCACCAAAGTGGGCGCCCGTGTGCGGATCAACCACATGACCTATCTGGGCGATGCGATCGTGGAAGACGACGTGAACATCGGCGCCGGGACGATTACCGCGAACTACGACGGCGAGCAAAAGCATGCGACCTTTATTGGCAAGGGGGCGTTCATCGGGTCGGATACCATCCTCATCGCACCGGTGAAAGTCGGCCCAGGGGCGAAGACCGGGGCAGGTAGTGTCGTGCCGCGCAACCACGATGTGCCGCCGCGCGGGGTGGTGGTCGGCGTGCCGGCGCGGCCCCTGACCCACAAGCCCCAGGAGGCGGCGACGGCCCTGGTGGCCAAGGAGCCCAAAACCATCAAGCGTAACGGGGCGGCCAAGCCTGCGAAGGCGAAGGTGAAGGCCTCGCGCAAGCCGCTGCGCCTGAAGGCCAAGGCGGCCGCCCAGCCCAAAGCGAGAAGACTGGCCAAGGCCCGGCGCTGAGGCCGATTCGTTGACCCCATGCCCAGCTCCCGCACTGCGCTCTCTAGCCGCCTAGCGATTGTCTGCGGCAACGCCCATCCCGGCTTGGCCCGGGCGATCGCCCGCGAATTGAGCGTACCGGTCACCGATTCTTCGGCCGGGCGCTTCAGCGAAGGCGAAATCCGCATTAAGGTGAATGAGAACGTGCGCGGCAAGGACGTGTTCGTCGTGCAGCCGACGTGCCCGCCGGTCAATGACAACCTCATGGAGCTGTTGATCATGATCGACGCGCTGAAGCGGGCCTCGGCGCGCCGGATCACGGCGGTGATTCCGTATTACGGCTATGCGCGGCAGGATCGCAAGGACCAGCCCCGCGTGCCCATCACGGCAAAGCTGGTGGCGAACCTGATCACCAAAGCCGGCGCGGATCGCGTGCTGACGATGGACCTGCACGCGGGCCAAATTCAGGGGTTCTTCGACATCCCGCTCGACCACCTGTACGCAATTACGGTCTTCGAGCAGTACATCCGGCGCAAGCGGCTGAAGCACCTTACCATCTGTTCGCCGGACGTGGGCGGCATCAAGCTCGCGCGCGCCTATGCCAAGCGCCTCAGCGCGAGCCTCGCGATCGTGGATAAGCGGCGCAACTCGCCGGAAGAGACGGAAGTCATGCATATCCTGGGCGAGGTGAAGGGCAAGCCGTGTCTGTTAGTCGATGACCTGATTGCCACCGGCAGTTCGCTCGTGGAGGCGGCCCAGGCGCTCAAGAGTGCCGGGGCGATCTCGATCGCCGCGTGCGTGACGCATCCGGTGCTCTCCGGCCCGGCCAGGAGCCGGATTGCAGGCTCGTGCCTTGAAGAGCTCATGGTGACGGACACCATTCCGCTCACCGACGCGAACCGACACCCGAAGATCCGTGTGCTGTCGGTCGCCCCCTTACTGAGCGAGGCGATTCAGCGGATCCACTACGAACAATCCATCAGCGTGCTGTTCGACGGCATGCCAGGCTAAGCAGCGCTAAGGAGCTAACCATGGTCAAGACGAAGGCAACGCAAGAGCGGGAGGAGCTCGTGGCCTCACGGCGCAGCACGATCGGGTCGCGGCGGGTCAACCGGCTGCGCAACGCAGGGTTCGTGCCCGGGGTCGTCTACGGCAAGGGCATGGCGCCGGTGACGGTGGAGGTGCCGCGCCGGGAGCTCAGCCGCCTGCTGCACTCCAAGACCGGCGAGCATGCGCTGGTGACGCTCAAGGTCTCAGGCGAGGGGGCGTTTGAAAAGCCGGTGCTGCTGCAGGCGGTGCAGCACCATCCGGTCAGCGGCCAAGTGACCCATGTGGACTTTCACGCGATCGTCTTGACGCAGCGCCTCAAGGTGAAGGTGCCTATTCAGCTCAAGGGCGAGCCGGTGGGGGTCAAGCAGGACGGCGGCCTCCTGGAGCATTTCTTGCGCGAGGTGGAAGTGGAGTGTCTGCCCACCGAGATCCCCGACAGCGTGGTCTTTGACGTAAGCTTGCTCATCATCGGGCAGACCGTGCATGTGCGCGACCTCATCGCCCCGGCGAATACGAAGATCACCACCGATCCCGAAGGCGCCGTGGCCTCGGTGCAGAAGCCCAAGGAAGAGAAGCCGGAAGTGGCGGGGGCTGAAGCGGCCACCGAACCCGAAGTCTTGCGCGAGAAGAAGGAAGAGCCCGAAGCAGGTGCAGCAGCCGCGAAGCCTGCCGCCCCCGAGGCGAAGAAGGACACGAAGAAAGAAGCGAAGTAGGCTCCTGACGCTCTTGACCGTCATTCTTGGATTGGGCAATCCCGGGCATACGTACCACGGCACCCGGCACAACGTGGGCTTTGCGGTCATCCAGTGGCTGGCCCAGGCGCGCGGCGTGGATATCGCGCAGAGCCTGGTTAGCCCGGTGGACGCTCGCCCGGCAGCGGTGTATGGCGATTACGAGCGCCAGGGCAAGCCGGTGCGCCTCATGATGCCGCTGACGATGATGAACGAGTCGGGCGAGGCGCTGCGGACGTTTGCGCTACCCTCTGCCCCTGTGCTGATCGTCTGTGACGACGTGAATTTGCCCGTGGGTACCCTGCGCCTTCGGCCCTCGGGCAGCGCCGGCGGGCATCATGGCCTGCAATCGTGCTTGGCGGTGGCGGGCACGGAAGACATCGCGCGGCTGCGCATCGGCGTGGGACGTGAACCGCTGCCCAAGGAGTTGCGGGGGTATGTGCTCTCAGCGTTTGAGAGCGCGGAGCGCCCGGTCATCAAGCAAGCCATCGAGCAGGCCGCGGAGGCCTGCGAGTTTTGGGCAGCAGAAGGCATCGACGCGGCGATGAATCGCTATAACAAGGGTCCCTCCACATGATCATGAAGCCCTATGAAGCGCTGGTGATTTTCAAGACAGCAGGCAGCGAGCAGGACTTAAGCCGGCACGCCGCCCAGTTCGAGGACCAGATCAAGAAGCTGGGCGGGCGGATTGCCACCTCCCAGGCCATGGGCCGGCGGCGCCTGGCCTTTCGCATCGCGAAACAGGCCGAGGGGTTCTATCACCTCGTGCGGTTTGAGGCGCCTGCCGAGCAGGTGCGGGAGCTGGACCGCATGCTGCGCCTCAATGAGCAGGTGGTGCGGTTCATGATCCTCGATGGCTCGCAGCCGCTGCCGGCGCCAGCCGCGCCCGCCCCGGTCGAGGTGTGAGATGGTCAGCCTCAACCGCGTGCTGCTGATCGGCAACCTCACGAAGGACCCGGAGCTGCGCTACACGCCCAGCGGCACGGCGGTGGCCAACCTGCGCCTGGCGGTGAATTCCTCCTTCAAGGGACAGGATGGCCAGCGCAAGGAAGAGACGTGCTTCGTGACGATCGTGGTCTGGAGCAAGCAGGCCGAGCTGTGCAACCAATACTTGAAGAAGGGCCGCTCCATCTTTGTGGAAGGCCGGCTGCTGTACCGCCAGTGGGAAGCCGAGGGCAAGACGCGCTCGACGATGGAAGTGCGCGCCGACCGGGTGCAGTTCCTCGGCGCGCCAGGCGCGCCCGCAGCCGCAGGCGCGCGCGTGGACGCGCCGGAAGCAGTGGAAGAACCCCAGGGCGAGGGCGCCCCGGAGAGTGGCGTGGAAGCGGACGTGCCGTTTTGAGGCAATAAACACAAGGACACAGCATGGCATTTGTGCGTCGGACCTTTGTGAAGAAGCCCTGCCGATTTTGCACCGAGCAGGTGGATCAGGTGGACTACAAGGACTTGGAGCGCATCGGCCGCTACGTGACCGATCGCGGCAAAATCCTCCCTTCGCGGCTGACCGGCACCTGCGCGAAACATCAGCGGGTGCTTACCCGCGCCATCAAGCGCGCGCGGTTCATGGCGCTGTTGCCTTACGTGTCGGCCTGATGGACGTGGTCCTCGTGCAGGCGGTGGACAAGCTCGGCGAGCCGGGCAGCGTGGTAAAGGTGAAGACGGGCTATGCCCGCAATTTCTTGCTGCCGCGCGGGCTCGCCGTGGCGGCCACCCCGGCCGAGCTGCAGCGTGCCGAGGCCTTGAAGCGCCGCCGCGAGGCGCAACAGCGCCAGCAGCAAGCGGCGGCCGAGGCCTTGAAGCAACGCCTCGAGGCCGTGCGGTTGAAGCTGGCACTGACCGTGGGCGAAGACGCCCAAGTGTTCGGCTCCATCACCGCGCATGACCTGGCCGAGGCCCTGCAGCGCGCGGGCGTCGCGGTGGAAAAGCATCTCATTCAACTTGAGCAGCCGCTGAAAGCCCTAGGCGTCTACGAGGTGCCGGTGCGCTTGCACCCGCACGTCACGGCGCTGCTCAACCTCTCGGTTGTGAAAGCCTAACACCGAATGGATCTACCCGCCGAGCGGGGCTTGTCCATGGTCGAAACGCTCGAGCGCCTGCCGCCGCAGAACGTGGAGGCGGAGCAGGCGGTACTGGGCTCTATGCTGCTCGCCGAGGAAGCCATCGTCCAGGCGGCCGAAATCCTCGACGAGTCCGTGTTCTATCGGGACACCCACCGCAAGCTCTTCACCGCCCTGCTGCACCTCTACCGCGCGAGCACGCCGGTCGATCTTGTCACCGCGACCGATGAGCTTAAGCGCCGCAACTGGCTCGAGCAGATCGGCGGGCCCAGCTACCTCGCGACCCTCACCAGCCTCGTGCCCACGGCGTCCAATGCCGAGCATTACTGCCGCATCGTCAAGCAAAAGGCCATCCTACGCGCCCTGATCCAGGCCTCCACCCGCATCGCCAGCGAATGCTACGAGCAGGCCCACGAGCCGGATCTGTTGCTCGACCGCGCCGAAACGCTCATTTTCGACATCGCCTCGAAGAAGCTCAAGCGCGACGCGATCGCGATGAAGGACATCATCAAGAGCTCGATCGAAATGATCGACCTGCTGTACCAGCGCAAGGGCATGATCACCGGGCAGCCCACGGGCTATCTCGACCTCGATAGGGAATTGGCCGGGCTGCAGCCGGCGGATTTGGTCATCGTGGCCGGGCGTCCGGCCATGGGCAAAAGCAGCTTTACGCTGTGCGTGGCGGAGAACGTCGCCCTGCATCAGAAGGCCGGGGTGGCGATCTTCTCGCTCGAAATGTCGAAAGAGAACGTGGTGCAGCGCATGCTCTGCTCGCACGCGCGCATCAATGCCCACAACGTCCGCTCCGGGATGCTCTCGGCCAGCGACTGGCCGAAGCTCACGCAGGCGGCGGGAAAGCTCTCGGAGGCCCCGATCTTCATCGATGATACGCCGGGGATTTCCATCCTCGAGCTGCGCGCCAAGGCTCGGCGCCTCAAGAGCCGCCATGACATCAGCTTGATCATTCTGGATTACCTGCAGCTCATGGACGAATCATCGTACTCGGAGAACCGCCAGCAGGAGATCTCCGTGATCTCGCGGGGCTTGAAGGCCCTGGCGCGCGAGCTCAAGGTGCCTGTGATCGCCGTCAGCCAGCTCTCGCGCGCCCCGGAGCGGCGCGAATCGTTTCGGCCGCGGCTCTCCGACCTGCGCGAGTCCGGGGCCATTGAGCAGGACGCCGACGTGGTGCTCATGCTCTACCGGGACGAGTATTACAATCCCAGCAGCGAGGACAACAAAGGGGTCGCCGAAGTGATCATTGCCAAGCAGCGCAACGGGCCCACGGGCACGGTCAAGTTGGCGTTTATCAATGAGTACACGCGCTTCGAAGGGCTGGCGGCCGGCTAATGCGCCCCCGTTGCCTGCTGACCGGGCTGTTGGCCGGGCTCCTGAGCAGCCTCGCTGTTGCGGGGGTGCGGGCCCAAGACCCGGCGGCTCCTGAGGCGCCCCGCATCGTGCAGGTGGAAGTGCGCGGCACGCAGACCATTGCTAAGGAGACGATCCTGGCGAAGGTGCAGATGAAGCCCGGCAGCCCCTATCTGGATACGGTGGTCAGCGAAGACATCCGGCGCGTGTTTGCCCTGGGCTATTTCACGGACGTGCAAGCCGACGTGGAGGAGCTGCCCGAGGGGCTGCGCTTGGTGTTCGTCGTGAAGGAAAAGCCCACCGTGCGGGAAGTGCGGGTTGAGGGCCAGAAGGCGCTCTCCGAAGCGCGCGTGCTGGAGCTCTTTTCGTTAAAGACCGGGATGCTCTATGACCCGCGGCAAGTGAAGCAGGGCATCGACTTGGTGGAGGCGGAATACGGCCGTAAGGGGTTTGCCGACACCGAGGTGGTATCGCAAGTCGAGACGCCTTCCTCCGGCGAGGGGGTCGTGGTGCGCGTGCTGATCGATGAAGGGCCGCGCACGCGCATTGAGCGCATCTTGGTGGAGGGCAACGAGGCCTTCGCGGATAAGCGCATTGTGAAGCTCCTGAAAACCAAACGCCGGCACTGGTTCCGCGCCGGCGTCTATAACGAAGAGACGCTGGAAGAGGACTTAGAGCGCATCCGCGCCTTTTACCGCAAGAATGGCTACCAGGATGTGACGGTCGCCCGGCAGGTGTACCGCGGCCCCAGCGGCCGGGGGCTGGTCGTGCATTTGAAGATCGCCGAAGGGCTGCAGCACCGTGTCGGCGAAGTGGCGCTGGAGGGCGCGCTGCTCTTTCCTGAGCACGAAGTGCGCCAGGTGCTGGGTCTCAAGCCCGGGGTAATCTTCAGCGATGAGGCGCTGCAAGCCGACTTGCGGGCGGTGAAACAATACTACGGCGACCAGGGCTATATTCATGCCGAGGTCGCCCCGGAGCCGCAGCTGGATCCGAGCACCAAGCGGGTGAATCTCACCTACCATATCACGGAGAAGGAGCTCGTGTACGTGCAGCGGGTGGAGGTGCAAGGCAACCTGCGCACCAAAGACACCGTCGTGCGCCGCGAGATCCGCATCTACCCGGGCGAGGCCTTCGATGGCAAGCGCATCCGCAAGTCGGTCGATCGGCTCTATAATTTGGGGTATTTCGAGGAAGTCAACGTCGATACGACGCCGACCACGGAGGCGACCCGCGAGGATTTAGTCTTGCGGGTGAAGGAGTCGAAGACCGGCAGCTTCAGTTTTGGCGGCGGGTTTTCCTCGATCGACCGGCTGGTGGGCCTCATTGAGCTGGAGCAGCGCAACTTCGACGTGACCAACTGGCCCAGCTTTACCGGGGCCGGGCAAGACTTGCGCTTCAAGGTGGAGATCGGCAGCGTGCGGCGGTATTTCGACCTCTCCTTCACCGAACCCTGGATCTTCGGCCACCCGGTGTCGTTTGGGGTCGATGCGTACAACCGCACGCGCCTGCGCAGCCGCGACTTAGGCTTGGGCTATGAAGAAGAGCGCCGCGGCGGCGGTCTGCGCTTCGGCAAGGAATTCGCCGACGCGGTGCAGACCGGCCTGGGCTACCAGGTGTACCAGACGCGGATTTCCGACGTGGTGGATGAGGCCTCGGCGGATCTGAAGGCAGAGGAGGGCAAGAACACCGTGAGCGTCGTGAGCCTCTCCTCGTCGTACGATGTGCGCGACAACCGTTTCGATCCCACGCGGGGCTTGTTCGCCTTCGCGTCCACGGATCTGGCCGGCGGCATCTTCGGCGCGGATAAGGACTTTTATCGGCTGCAGGGCGGGGCCAGCTTCTACCAGCCGCATTTCGACCGCTTTGTGCTGGAGTCGCGCGTGCGCATGGGGGTGGTCGAGGCCTACGGCGATTCGGCCGACGTCCCGATTTTCGAGCGCTTCTTCGGCGGCGGGTCGGGCACGATCCGCGGTTTTCGCGAGCGCCGCGTGGGGCCCCGCGACCCGGCCTCCAACGACCCCATCGGGGGCGAGGCGACCTTCCTCGGCACGCTGGAGGAGGTCATGACGATCATCAAGGATGAGCGGGGCAAGGCCATCATCAAGGGCTCGGTGTTTTTGGACGTGGGCGATGTCTGGCGCCGGGTCGATGAGTTCGCCGAGTCGTTCAAGTCCGGCACCGGGGTGGGGGCGCGCGTCAATACTCCCATCGGCCCGCTGCGGCTGGATTTGGGCTTTCCCATCTCGGAGATCGAGGAGGAAGGGCGCAAACCGCGGTTCCACTTCAACGTCAGCCGGTCATTCTAAGGCGAAGGAGCAGACGCATGCAAACGCTACGCAGGGGACGAATCGGGCTGGCCGTGCTGGCAGCCCTGGGGCTGGTCGCAGGCACCGTGCCGGCGGCCGAAGGCAAGATCGGGTACATCAATTTGGCGAAGCTGTTCGATGAGTATGACCGCACCAAAGCCATGGACGCGCAGCTCGAAAAGAAGGGCCAGCAAAAAGACGGCGAGCTGCAGGGCCGGGTGGGCGAGCTGAAGAAGCTGCGCGAGGGGCTGGAGCTGCTGAATGACCAGGCGCGCGAGGCGAAGGCGCGGGAGATCGAGCAGAAGACCGATGACCTGCAGCGCTTTCGCACCAGCACCGCGCGCGATCTGCGGCGCGAGCGCGATAAGATCGCGCAGCAGCTGCTCAAGGACATCGAGGCCAAAGTGCAGGACTTCGCCAAGGCCAACGGGTTTGCCGTCATCTTGGATAGCCGCTCGCTGCTCTTCGGGCAAGACGCGATGGATGTCACCGATGAAGTCCTCGCGGTGCTGAACAACAAGGCCGCCAAACCCGCGGCCCAGAGCAACTAGCGCGGATGAGCGACGCCCAGCGCACCCTGGCCAAAGAGGTCTTCCTCAACGGCACAGGCCTGCACACCGGCGAGGCGGTCTCGGTGCGCGTGGTGCCCGCCCCGGCGGATGCCGGGATCGTCTTCGTGCGCACGGATTTGCCGCACCGGCCCACCATCCCGGCGCGCGCCGGCCAGATGGTCGATGTGAGCAAGAGCGTGCGGCGCACGACGCTCTGCCGGGACGGCGTCGAGATCCAGACGATCGAGCACTTCATGGCGGCGATGTGGGGGGCGGGCCTCGACAACGCGTATGTCGAGATGACCGCCTCCGAGATGCCCGGGCTCGATGGCTCGGCCATCGGCTTTCTCCGCCAGCTGCAGCAGGCCGGGACGATGGAGCAACAGAGTCCGCGCCGGTACTTTTCCCTGCGCGAGCCGGTCTCGGTGGAGGAGGGCGACTCCGCCATTGTCGTGTTCCCGGACAAGGAGTTTCGGATCTCCTATCTGCTGAGCTACCCGCACCCCAAGCTGCGCTCGCAGTTCGTGACCTTCCAGCAGAGCGGGGGGGCCACGTTTGAAGAGGCGATCGCCCCGGCCCGCACGTTTTGCATGAAGGAGGAAGCCGAGGCGCTGCGCACGGCGGGCTTCGGCAAAGGGGCGACCTTCGAGAACACGCTGGTGTGGGACGCGCAAGGGGTGATGAACAACACGCTGCGCTTTGAGGATGAGTGCGCGCGCCACAAAGTGCTGGACTTGATCGGCGATCTCAACTTACTCGGGGAGCACCTGCGGGCGCACGTGATCGCCATCAAGAGCGGCCACCCGCTCAACGTGAAGCTGGTCAAAAAGCTTACCCAGACCTCGGAGCAGTGGCGGCTCGGCTCGCTGCAATCGGCCACCGCCGAGGTCATGGTCGGGCCGCAGCTGGACATCACCCAGATCGAGAAGATCCTGCCGCACCGCTATCCCTTTCTGCTGGTGGATCGGGTGACGGAGCTGACGGAGACGCGCGCGGTGGGCCTCAAGTGCGTGACCAGTAACGAGTATTTCTTTCGCGGGCATTTCCCGGGCAAGCCAGTGATGCCCGGGGTGCTCATGATCGAGGCGATGGCGCAGCTCGGCGGCATCATCATGCTCAATAAATCCGAGCACAAGGGCAAAATCGCGTATTTCATGGCCGTGGACAAGGTGAAATTCCGCAAGCCCGTGGTGCCCGGCGACGTGCTGGTGCTCGAAGCCGAGCTGGGCAAAGTGCGCAGCCGTATCGGGCAGGTGCTGGCGCGTGCGCTGGTGGATGGCAAAGTCGTGTGCGAGGGAGAGTTGATGTTCGCTCTCAGCGAATGACATGGGTTCGGTTGAGCTCCAGCTGGCGGCGTCTTTCCGCGAGCGCTCCGTCATGACCGCAACGACGGTGCATCCGACGGCCATCGTGCATGGCAAGGCCCGGCTGGGCGCCGGGGCGATGATCGGCCCGTATGCGGTGATCGGCGAGCACGTGGCCATCGGCGAGCGCACGCAGGTGGGCTCGCACTGCGTGGTGGAGGGCCGCACGACCATCGGGCAGGAGTGCCAGATTTTCACCGGCGCGGTGTTGGGCAGCGCCCCGCAGGACCGCAAATACCACGGGGAAGAGACGACGCTGGTGATCGGCGATCGCAACAAGATCCGCGAATACGTGACCATGAACCCGGGCACCGAGGGCGGCGGCGGCCAGACGGTCGTGGGCTCGGAGTGCCTCTTCATGGCCTATTCGCACGTGGCGCACGACTGCTTCGTCGGCAACCAGGTGGTCTTGGCTAATAGCGCCGCACTCGCCGGCCATATTACCGTGGCGGATCGCGCCACGATCGGCGGGCTGGTGGGGGTGCATCAGTTCGTGCGCATCGGCGAGATGGCCTTTATCGGCGGCTGTTCGCGGGTGGTGCAGGACGTGCCCCCGTTTGCCACCGTCGTCGGCTACCCGGCGAAGGTGTACGGCATGAACAATGAAGGCTTGCGCCGCGCCGGCGTGGATCACGACACCAAGCAACAGCTGCACCGCGCCTTCCGCATCCTCTTCCATTCCAAACTCTCCATGAGCCATGCGGTCGAGCAGGTAGAGCGTGACCTCCCCGCGCCGTGCGCGGAGCTCGCGCGCCTGCTCACCTTCGTCCGCGAATCCAAGCGCGGCGTCTGCCGCGCGTAACCGCGCCGGCCATGGCCTTGTCCCTCGCCCTCATTGCCGGTGCCGGGCGCTTCCCGTTCCATGTGGCCCAAGAAGCCAAGCGGCAGGGGGCTACGGTCTTCGCGATCGGCCTGCGGGGCTGGGCCGATCCGTCGCTGGCCCAGCAGGTGGACAGCTATCAGGAGGTGTCCGTGGGCGAGCTGGGAGCACTCATCGCGCACCTGAAGCAGGCCGGCATTCGGCAGGCCGTGATGGCGGGGAAGGTGACGAAGGAGATCCTCTTCGACCAGCGCACCGCGTTCGATGCCGAGGCAGCCGCGGTGCTGTCCCACGTGACTGATTATTCGGTGCCTGCGCTGCTCGGGGCAATTGGCCAGCGCCTGGGCCAGGAGGGCATCACGCTGCTGGACTCCTCGACGTTCCTGCAATCGAGCCTGTGCCCGGCCGGGGTGCTCACGGTGCGCGGACCGACCCCGGTGGAGGCGGAGGATATCCGCGTGGGCTTTGAGGTGGCGCGCGCACTGGCCATGGTCGATGTGGGCCAGACCATTATCGTGAAGCAGCGGGTGATCGTGGCCGTAGAAGCGCTCGAGGGGACCGATGCCGCGATCCAACGCGCGCACTGCCTGGCGGGGGCCGGCCTCGTGGTGGTGAAGACCGCCTCCCCGACGCAAGATCGCCGCTTCGACCTGCCGGTGGTGGGGCTGCTCACGCTGGAGACGCTGAAGGCCTGCGGGGTCTCTTGCCTCGCCGTGGAGGCCGGCAGCACCATCCTCCTGGATCGCGAGGCCCTGCTGGCAGCCTTCAGTGCTGCGCAGATTGCGATGGTCGGAGTCACGCCGCCGGCGGCGTGATGATCCCGCTTCGCGACACGATTCCGGCCCAGCGTACGGCGTGGGTCACGCGCGCGCTCATTGTGCTGAACGTCGCGGCCTTCGTGCTCGAGCTGCGCCAAGGGGCCCAGCTTGAGCCTTTCATCTACCGCTTCGGCGTGGTGCCTTCCCATTGGCTGGTCGGCGGGCTGGCCGATTTCCTCGAATGGCCGCAGTTGTTCCTCTCGCTGGTGACCTCTCAGTTTCTCCATGCCGGGGTGCTGCATCTGGGCTTCAACATGCTCTATCTGTGGATTTTCGCCGACAACGTAGAGGATCGGCTGGGGCATCCGCGCTTTCTGCTGCTGTATCTGGGCAGCGGGGTCGCGGCGGCGCTGGCCCAGATCCTCGTCTCTCCGCGCTCCTCGATTCCGTTGGTCGGGGCCAGCGGGGCGATCGCCGGCGTGCTGGGGGCCTACCTGCTGTTGTTTCCGCACAGCCGGATCGTGACCCTGATCCCGCTGGGGTTTTGCTGGGAGACCATCGAGCTGCCGGCGGTGCTGTTTCTCGTCGGCTGGTTCCTGCTGCAGTGGGTGCAGGGTCTGAGCACGATCGGGCAGGTGGCTGATGTCGGCGGCGTGGCTTTTTGGGCGCATATCGGCGGCTTTGTCGCCGGGCTCGTGGGGCTCGTGCTGCTGCGCCCGACCCGGCGATGGTAGAACCGGTTCTAGACAGCCTGGCGTTAGCTGCTGCCCCGGCGGCCGATCGGGTGAGCCCGCGCTGCCCGGTGTTCGGGACGTGCGGCGGCTGTCGCCTGCAGGATGTGGCCTATGACGCGCAGCTGGCGCTCAAGCGCGCCCGAGTCGAGAGCTGCTTAGCCTCTTTTCATCCTCCTGCGCTGAGGCTGCATGGCCTGGCCGACCCCTGGCGCTATCGCAACCGCGCGGAATTTACGTTTGGCCAACTAGAGGGCCGCTTGGTGCTGGGTTATCACGCGGCCGGCTCTTTTACCCGGATCGTGGACCTGGAGGATTGCTGGCTGCTGCCCGAGCCGCTCATGGCGGTGGTGCGCGATGTCCGAGCCCTCGCGCAGGCTAGCGGGTTGAGCCCCTATCATCCTCGGACGCACCAAGGCTTCTTCCGCTACCTCTTGGTGCGCCACAGCCCAGCGACGCAACGGCTGGCGGTGTGCGTCCTGACGGCCCCCGGTGAAGCGGGAGTACTCCAAGCGCTCGCGGCCGAATTGGCCGCCCGGCATCCGGCGCTGGCGTGCGTGCTCTGGGGCGTGCTCACGCAGCGGGCCGACGTGGCGCGCAGCGAGGACGTGACGGTGCTGCACGGCACCGAGCTCTTCGAGGACCAAGTGGGCCCGCATCGGCTGCAGCTGCACGCGTTTAGTTTCCTGCAGGTCTGCCATGCGCAGGCGGATGTGCTCTATCGGCGACTGGTGGCGCTGCTGGAGGGTCTCGCCACCCAGGTTGTGTGGGATTTGTACTGCGGGGTCGGGGTGATCGGGTTGTATCTGGCTCCGCACGCGCGCTGGGTCTACGGGATTGACAGCGAGGCGCGCCAGATCGCCTTGGCCGAAGCGAATGCCCGGCGCAATGGCGCGGCGAATACGACCTATCGCTGCGGCGCGGTGGAGACCGAGCTGCTGGATCGCCGGCGCTGGTTGGGACCGCACCGGCCCGATGTCGTGGTGCTGGATCCGCCGCGCGCCGGGATGCACCTGCA
>JAGVGS010000152.1 GCA_020057015.1 Candidatus Omnitrophota bacterium
GTGCAGGAGGCGCTGGCCCTGCTGCCTGCGGCCGCGCGGGAGCACGCGGTGCTGCTCTTCGCGGCGCACTCTATCCCCGTCGCGATGGCGCAGCGCAGCCAGTATGTGCAGGAGTTCACCCGCTCGAGCGAGCTGGTGGCCCAGCACCTAGGCCGCAGCCGCTGGAGCCTGGCCTATCAATCGCGCAGCGGCAACCCTAAAGTCCCGTGGCTGGAGCCGGATATCCTCAGCACGATCCGGCAGCTGCACGCCCGCGGGGAATCGCACGTGCTCGTCGTGCCGATCGGGTTCTTGAGCGACAACGTCGAGGTGCTCTTCGACCTGGACGTGGAAGCTCGCGCAACCGCTGCCGAGGCGGGCATCGGGTATTCCCGGGCCTCGACGGTGATGGACCAGCCGAAGTTCATCGAGATGTGCGCGGCCTTGATCACCGAGGCCTTGAACCCGCAAGCTGCGCGTCGGGCGCAGCCCTCGACCCACCAGATCTGATGCTGCTGGCCGGCGATGTGGGCGGCACCAAGACGCACCTCGCCTTGTTCGCGGCGCGCGGGGCTCAGCTGCGCCTGCTCGAGGAGCAACGCGTGTCCAGTCGCGACTATCCCAGCCTGCTGGCCCTGGTAAGAGCGGCGTTGGGGTCGGAGGGCCGCCGCGTGAGGGCGGCGTGTTTTGGCGTCGCAGGCCCGGTGATCGGGGGCCGATGGTCGCAAGCGACCAACTTGCCCTGGCGGGTCGATGCGCAGGCCCTGGCGCGGACGCTTCGCATCCCGCGCGTGCATCTGCTGAATGATCTCGAGGCGCTGGCCTGCAGCGTGCCCCACCTGAAGCCCTCTCAGCTCGTGACGATCAACCGCGGCAAGCCCGCGCGCCATGGGGCGATCGCCGTCATCGCAGCCGGTACGGGCCTGGGGGAAGCGGCGCTCATCTGGACGGCCCAGGGTTACCGCGCGGTGGCTTCCGAAGGGGGGCATACCGAATTCGGTCCGCGCAACGCGCTGGAAATCGACCTCTTACGGTACCTACAAAAGCGCCACCGGCATGTGAGCTATGAACGGATCGTCTCTGGCCCGGGCAAGATCAGCATTTATGAGTTCCTGCGTGATACCGGGCGGGGTACTGAGACGGCGGCGCTACGGCAGCGGCTGCGGGCTGGGGATACCAGTGCGATGATTTCTGAGGCTGGCCTCGATGGCAGCTCGGCCTTGTGCGCCAACACCCTCAACCTGTTCATGGAGATGTACGGGGCCGAAGCCGGCAATCTGGCGCTCAAGGTGCTCGCGACCGGCGGGGTGTATGTCGGTGGTGGCATCGCGCCGACGCTGTTGCCGAAATTCAAAGACGGCACATTTCTGCGCGGCTTCATCGACAAAGGGCGCTTTGCCCGTTTCATGAAGCAGCTGCCGGTGCACGTGATCCTGGAGCAGAGGGCCGGGTTGCTCGGGGCCGTGCGCTATGCCGCACGCCTGGCGGCACGTTGAATCACGGCGCGGAGGTAGCGCTCAGTGCGCAGCGGCCGCTGAGGCAATGCGCATAGGGCGTCGGGCAAAAGAAATCACAGGCGCCGCCCGTGTAATCGCGGCAGCCTTTCTGTAGAGCCTGGGTGTAGCGTGCCTGATGGGATCGATTCACCGGGGCGCCGCAGGAGCACTCGCTACAGACGTCCATGACGACCGCGCATTCGTCATCGTGCGCGCAATGCTGATCAGCGGGAGTGATGGTCAGTCGCCCGAAGAATGTTTCGCTCGTGGGATTCTGCGTGAAGGCGAGCATGGGAGTTCCCAAATCTTCGAAATCTTGCGCCGTTGCTTCTGACAAGGTTTTCGTGCCCGAACAGAGCGAGACGTAAAGCTGTTGCGGCAGCTGATCCGCCTGGGCTCGCTTGGCGAAAACCAAGTAGGTCTCTCCGAGTTGAAAAGGAAATCCGCAGGTCGCCCCATTCGCCGCAGTAGTTACCCGCAGCGTAAGGCCCGGGGCCGTGTTCTTCCAGCCATTCGACACGCCTAGCGTAACCTGGAGGACATCGGGCACCGCAAGGTCTGGGTCAATAGCCGAGACTCCTCCGGTAAAGACAACATCCGCTTGCTCCTGAGCCTGCGTTGTCGAAATCTGGACGCAACTGCACGCCAGTACCAATGGGGAGCACGCCAGCCAGGCGGCCCACACCATGGCCAGGCAGAGCACGGGCAGCGCCCTAGCAGCAGGCATCCTCATGTCTTCGCGAGCTGCACGTTGTGGCGGGCTTCGAAGACCGTTATGGCCTCGGCGCGCTGCAGGGTTTGGCCGATGTCATCCAGCCCGTGGCGCAGGCGGTGCTTCACCGCCTCTTCGATCTCGAAGTGAAACGAGACCTCTTCGGCTACGTGCAGCGTGACCCGCTGGTGATCCAAGTCAGCGGTGGCTTCCAGGTTGGGGAAGCGGTCCACGAGTTGAAAGATTTCTTCGACCTCGGCTTCCGAGAGCTCAATCGTCAGCAGCCCGTTCTTCAGGCTGTTGTTCCGGAAGATATCGGCGAAGGCCGGCACGCGCATTTCGCCCCGCTGCTGCCACGGGGCGATGACGACCTGCCAGCCATCCTGCTGAATCGCCCAGACCGCGTGCTCGCGGCTGGAGCCGCAGCCGAAGTTATTGCGCACGACCAGGACGGAGGCACCGGTAAAGCGCGGCTCATGCAGCACGAAGGCGGGGTTGGGTTGCCCATCGGGCAGATAGCGCCAGTCGAAGAAGAGCTGTGGCCCGAAGCCGGTGCGCGCGATCGATTTCAAGAACTGCTTGGGGATGATCGCATCGGTGTCGACGTTGGCCCGATCCAACAAGGCCAGCTTGCCGCGATGCGAGGCAAAGGGCTGAGGCATCAGCGGCTCCAATCCCACTGGCGGATGTCGACGAAATGGCCTTCAATGGCCGCGGCCGCAGCCATTTGCGGGCTGACCAGATGCGTGCGCCCGCCCTTGCCCTGGCGGCCTTCAAAGTTCCGATTGGATGTCGAGGCGCACCGTTCGCCCGGCTTTAGTTGGTCGGGGTTCATCCCGAGGCACATGCTGCAGCCCGATTCCCGCCACTCGGCCCCCGCGCTCTTGAAGATGCGATCCAGCCCCTCGGCCTCGGCTTGGCGGCGCACCGCTTGAGAGCCAGGCACTACCAGCACTTTCAGCCCCGGAGCGATCTTGCGGCCCTTGAGCATGTGCGCGCTGGCGCGCAGGTCCTCGATGCGGGCATTGGTGCAGCTGCCGAGGAACACCGTATCCAAGGTGATGTCGGTCATGAGCGTGCCGGGCGTCAAGCCCATATAGGCCAGCGCGTGCTCCACGTCCTTGCGGCCGTAGCCTGGCACGGCATCCGGGGCCGGCACGCGACCGGTGACATCCACGACCATGCCTGGACTCGTGCCCCAGGTGACTTGCGGGGCCAAGGCAGCCGCGTCGATCGTGAGCTCGCGGTCATAGCGAGCCCCCGGGTCCGAAGGCAAGGTCTTCCAAGACGTCAGCGCCTCATCGAATGCCGCGCCCTTGGGCGCGAAGGGACGGTCGCCCGAGGCGATGTACTGAAAGGTCGTCTCATCCGGCGCGATCATGCCGGCCCGCGCGCCGGCTTCGATGCTCATGTTGCAGATGGTCATGCGCGCCTCCATCGAGAGGCTGCGCACGGCCTCGCCGGCATATTCCAGCACATAACCGGTGCCGCCGGCGGTGCCGATGGTGCCGATCAGCTTGAGGATCATATCCTTCGCGGTGACCGGATATTTCGGTCGCCCGGTGAACTCCACGCGGCAGGTCTTGGGCTTACTCTGCAGCAGGCACTGGGTGGCGAGCACATGCTCGACCTCGGAGGTGCCGATGCCGAAGGCCAGTGCCCCAAACGCGCCATGCGTGGAGGTGTGCGAATCGCCGCAGACGATCGTCGTCCCAGGCAGCGTCAGGCCCAGCTCCGGCCCGATGATGTGCACGATGCCCTGGCGCTCGCTTTGCAGGTCATAGAGCGTCACGCCGAACGCCCGGCAATTGGCGGCCAGCGCGTCAATTTGGGCCTTGGAGATCGGGTCGCGGATATTCAGCCGGTCGACTGTGGGCACATTGTGGTCCATGGTGGCGAAGGTCAGCTCCGGGCGCCGCACCGATCGACCCGCCAGGCGCAGGCCTTCAAAGGCTTGAGGGCTGGTGACTTCGTGCACCAAATGGCGGTCGATGTAGAGCAGGGCGGTGCCATCGGGCAGCGTCTGCACCAGGTGCTGTTGCCAGATTTTTTCGAACAGGGTGTGCGGCATGGATTGGCCCGTCCTAGAAGGAGTGTTATAATACTCCTTCCGACGATGAACAACAAGGACCTGCCCACCTCGCCCGTCCCTCTCCACCGGCCCACCCGCCGGGCAGAGGCCTGGCATTTTCTTCAGCGCGCCTACGAGCAGCAGCTCGCGGGCCGGCTGGATGATGCGGTGATTTGCTACAAGAAGTCTCTCGAGGTGCATCCCACTGCCGAAGGCCACACCTTCTTGGGCTGGACCTACAGTTTCATGGGCCGCTACGCAGAGGCCATCCGGGAATGCGAACAGGCCATTCAGCTCGACCCGGAGTTCGGCAACCCCTATAACGACATCGGGGCGTATCTGATCGAGCTCGGCCGCGGGGAAGAGGCGATTCCCTGGTTCGAGCAAGCCCTGGTCGCGAAGCGCTATGACACGCGCCACTATCCCTATGTGAACCTGGGCCGCGTCTACGAGCAGCTGGGCTGCTGGCCCGAGGCCCTCCGCGCCTATACCCAGGCGCTCACCCTGCACCCGAAGGACCCTTTTGCTGTGCGGGCGCTGGCCCGCCTCCAAGGCGCGTTGAACTAGCCACCCGGCTGGCAGAGACGGTGGGCCGGGTAGGGTGCCTGCGCCCGCTGCTGGAAGCCCCGGGCCGCACCCTGCGTGGCCAAGAAATTTCTATCAGCACTGCTGGTAACTCAGGAGACAAACATGGGGATGGCGGTAGGGGCGGTGATGGTGCTAGGCGTGTTTAGTATAGTGGGCGGCCTGATCGGTTTTGTGAAGG
Organism: Candidatus Omnitrophota bacterium; assembly: GCA_020057015.1. GTDB lineage: Bacteria > Omnitrophota > Gorgyraeia > Aquiviventales > Aquiviventaceae > JAGVGS01. The sequence goes on from JAGVGS010000152.1 coordinate 5,025, forward strand.
CGCGCAGCCGCGCCTCCTTGATCGCGGGAGGGTTCAGCGGCCTGCTCCTGCTGGTCTGCGCGCACACCATCTATTATCAGCGGCCGCAGCAGGACGCCGCAGTGCTCGCGAGCGGCGTGGTGGCGCTGAGCCTCGGGGTGCGTTTCTTCTTCACGTGGCGAAAGACACGGCGGCTGATGCCGGACCTGCTCATGGTGCTCCTGAGCACCCTTACCCTGGTGGCGACCGGGGCGTCCCTCCTGGAGCAGCTCGCTCGTTGATGACCTTGGCCGTGTTGCTGGTGCACGGGATCGGGGATCAACGCCCTGAGTGGGCAGCCCGCATCGTGGATCGGCTGCAGAGTGCTCTGCACCGCGCCGTGCAGGCGCTCGATCCCTCAGCGCCTGCCGATGCGGCAGTGGCGCGCCTGGGGGCGGTGCACTGGGCCGAAGTGCTGCAAGAGCGCCAGCGTCTGCTGCGCGCGCAGCTGGATTTGAGCCCCCTCCCGCAGTGGGCCCGGCCGCCGCTCTGGCGGCTCGATCTGCACACCCGGCGCTGGTATCTGCGGCAGTTCAAGTCGCGCGAGCGGCGCTTCGTGGCTGAATTTGTCGGCGACGTGATCGGCTACCCAGGGCCGGAGGCCTATCCACAGGTGCACGCCACCATGGCGACGGCGCTGGAAGCGCTGGCCCAAAGCTTGCCGCCGTCGCCGGAGAAGATCCCGCTCACGCTCATCGGCCATAGCCTCGGAGCGGTAATCGCCTCGGACCATGTGTATGATGCGCGCAAGCGCCGGAGCGCCGGCGCAGGGTTTCATGACCGCTTTCAACTGGAGAATTTCTTTACTCTCGGCTCGCCCCAGGCGCTCTTCTCGCTGAAATACGGCGGGGCCGAGGCGTTTAAGACGCCGATTCGCATGGAAACGCCGCAGGGGCGATGGATGAACGTGTTCGATCCCATTGATCCCATTGCCATGCCGCTACGCGGGCTCAATGAGGCCTATGCGCAAGCCGTGGCGCATGACGTGCAGCTGAATACCGGCCGTTGGCTCGATGCGCACACGCGCTATTTCGACGAGGGGCGAGTGCTGACGCTGATTGCCCGCAAGCTAGCACTCGATTGGGCCACCCGGCACCACCGGTTGACCCCTCCTGCGCTGCAGGCTGCCGAGGGTGCGTACCTGCGCACCTGCCAGTCATGGTGACGGCCGCCGGGCGTGTCCTGCTAAAGGAGTACAATAAGCGCAGGCTTTTCAGGCTCAGGCCGCGCCTGTTGCTGGGGGTGTTCGCTGCGTTGGCGTGCGGCTGCGCGTCCGCTGCCCAAAGCGCGTCTTGGGGCGATGGTCGCGCGCGAGAGGAACAGCGCACGCTCAGCATCGCCGGGCGGCGGCGCCAGTATCGGCTGTATGTGCCGCGCTCCAGTGCCGCGCCCCGGCCGCTCCTGGTGCTGTTGCATGGCCATGGCGACTCTCTCCGTCGGCTGCGCCAGCGGAGCGGGTTCGAAGCCGCCGCAGCGGCCGGTGATTTCTTGGTGGCGTATCCTGCGGGCACGGGGTGGCTGGGCCTGCCGCCTCGCGGATGGAACGCAGGCAATTGCTGCGGCTATGCGCGCCAGCGCAGCGTAGAGGATGTCGCGTTTCTGCGCGCCCTCGTGCAGGAGGTCAGCCAACGCGAGGCGGTGGACCCACGGCGCGTCTACGCTGCGGGTATTTCCAATGGTGCCATGATGGCGCAGCGTCTGGCGTGTGAAGCGGCCGATGTCTTTGCCGGCGTGGCTTCGGTCGCCGGCACGCTGGCGGTGGCGGCGTGCGAGCCGACGCAACCCGTGTCGGTGCTGGCGATTCATGGCACAGCGGATCGGCTGGTGCCGTACGCCGGCGGGGTGCCGGCGC
>JAGVGS010000208.1 GCA_020057015.1 Candidatus Omnitrophota bacterium
CTACTACCTCGGGGAGGAGAAGGGGGCGACGCAGAGCCATGAGCCGGCGTTTGCCAAGGCGCTGGCGAACATTGCCGACTTCTACGTCAACGACGCCTTCGGCGCGGTGCACCGCGCGCACGCCTCTACGGCCGGGATCGTGGCCCACATGGGTGAGAAGCCCGTGGTGGCTGGCAAACTCATCGAGAAGGAAGTCAAGGCGCTCAGCCCGCTGCTGCAGGATCCGCGCACGCCTTCTGTCGCGATTCTGGGCGGGGGCCCGAAGATCACTGAAAAGATCAGCTTTATCAAGAGCCTTATTTCGCGCGGCGTGATCCAGCGCTTGGTGGTGGTGGGCGGCATGGCGATTCCGTTCCTGGAAAAAAGCCCTGAGGCGCAGGCGATCCTGGCCTTGGCCGAGAAGCATGGCGTCACCATCGTGCTGCCTGAGTCCATCCGCGCGGTCCAGGTGCCGGCGCCCGATGACACCAGCGAATCAGCCCAGGCGTTTGAACGCTATTACAGTGGCCAGGTGGCTAAAGCCCGGCAAGCAGGGAAGACCGAGCCGGACCGCATTTCGGCCTATCTTGATTTCTTGAAGGACAATCCGCAAGCCGCCATCCGGGTCGACATTTTCGCCCCGAACAAGATCCCCAGCGGCTGGGCTGGCCTGGATGCCGAGCCCCGCGAGCTGGAGCGTTTGCTCAGGCCCATCCTGCGCGGCGCGCAGACCATCCTGGTCAATGGCACAGCCGGTCTTTACGAGCACGAGGGGCTGCGCGAGGGTACCAACACGATTGCGCGGCTGGTGCGCGATGCCAAAGCCAAGCGCAAGATGGTGCTGGGCGGCGACGGCGTCACCGCCTTTGAGCAGGCCTTGGGCGAAGAGGAGATTGCGAAGCACCCTGAGCTATTTCTCTCGACCGGCGGCGGGGCTGCTTTGGAGTTTCTCGCCGGCGGCACGGACAAGGAATGGCACCCGGTCGAGGGGGTATGGACACTGCTGCAGCGCACGCTGAGCCTGCAGTACCACAGCGATGCGGCCTTCCGCCGGGAGATTGACGCGGCAGGCAAGGACGCCGTCAGGATCGGCGTCAACGGGGCTGCCGGGCGCACCGGTGGCATGGCCCTGGCGCGCATGCTGGGTGAACCGCACCGATTCCGCGTTGCCTTTGTGAACGGCGTGCGCACCATTCAGCGTGCCTATGAGGAAGAGCGCATCCCGCTGCCGGAGGACACGCGCTCCATCGAATGGTTGGCGCTGGAAGAGTGGGCTAAGAACCTGGAGCACGACTCCACTTACGGGCGGCTGCTCGATCACGTGGGGGCCAAGGTGGTGGCTACGGTGCGCGTGATCCGCGATCCACAGACCGGCCGCCTCACCTACTACCGTAACGAACGCCCCACGCAGACCAGCGCGGCTTTTGCCGCCAGCCGCGGCACGCGCGCCGACCGGCAGTTTGCGGCCGATGCGTTCCAGAAAGTCGGCGCCGACTTCTTCGCGCGCACCGGGGCCGACCAGGAGCGGCTCGAGTGGGTCGAGTTTGAAAGCCGTGGGGTCACGCAGCGCGTGCTGGTCTTCAACCTACGCGGCGACGGGGCCCTGGCCCTGCCGTTTACTGCTTATGGTGTTGAGGGGTTGGTCGAGGCCACCGGCCAGGCGCTCGAGAAGGCTCCGGCCGAAGTGTTCCTGCAGGCCGGCGCCGGCCTCGTGATGCAGTCCGCCCCGCCGAAGGATAAGAAGATCCCGGTCGTGGTGCGCGGGGTGAATAGCGAAGCGGTGCTGCCGCCGTGGGGCACTGGCTCACGGATCATTTCCAACGCCAGCTGCACGACCAACTGTTTGGCTCCGGTGGACAACATCCTGAATGACATCGGCCGCTCTTCGGAGGATCAGATTCAAGGCATGACGGCTGCGGTGATGGGCACGGTGCACGCCTATACCAGCGACCAACAATGGTTCGATGTGCCCCGCACCGGAGAGAAGGAGCCGCGTGGCCGCTCAGGGCTGGCTCAGATCGAGACCAGCACTGGGGCTGCCGGCACTACCAACTACACCGTGCTCGGCTCCGGGCCAAAAGACGGCTTCGCGTTCCGCGAGCCCACGCAGACCGTGTCGCTCGTCAACTATATCGCCCGGCTGGCTAAGCCCATGAGCAAAGCCGAGCTGCAGGAGGCGTTCCGCGCCGCGGCCCGGCGGCCTGAGCTGCAAGGCATTCTCGCCGTGAGCGAGGAAGAAGAAATCAACGCCTCGCGCTACAAGCAAGACCCGCACACCAGCATCGTGCACTTGCCGAGCATCGAGGTGGTGGATGAGGGCAACGGCCGCGGCCGGCTGGTAAAGATCGTGATCTATTACGACAACGAGTGGGCTTATTCGTACTCGATCGGCGAAGCCACCCGGGAAGCGATCATCGGCCAGCGCAACTGGCGCCGCTTGGGGCTGCCGATCGAGGAAGTGGTCATGCCTTCTGCCAAGAAAGACAAGAAGAGCAAGGGCGGCAGCAGCGAGATCATCGAGATCCGGCCCACGGCAATCACCCAGCAGCTTGCGCAGCCTGCCTCGGTGAAAGTCGTCTTTGACCCGAAGGGTGATGACCAGCAAAAGGCGCTGGCCATGTTCACGATCCGTACCCTGATCGAGGGCCGCGATCCGAATCTGGAATTGGCGGCGATTGAAGGCATTACCGATGCCACTGACGCCCACGCCTGGATGCGCCAGCTGGTGCGCTCCACCTTCTATGGGGCGTTGCCCTCCGGCATCGAGCTGGGCGTGGAGACGCAAGCCGGGCAAGCCTTCCTGGTGGTGCGCCGCGGCGACCAAAATCCCGTGCGTGTAGCGCTGGGCAAGTCGATCAGCCAGGCGGCGGATGTCGTGCTCGACCTGCGCCGTCTGAGGCCTGAGCAGCGCGAGCGCGCCGAAGCGCACGTGGCCCAGGGCAGCGGCTCGGTGGTCCTCTCCTCGCTGGCGCGTACGACCCACCCCGTAGCGGTGAATCCCGCTGACTCTGCCGGAGCGCCCGTTGCGCGCGCGGCCGACACGAATGCCGCCGCGGTCGTGCCGATGCTGGATGCGCTGAAGGGCATGAAGCTCGGCGGCCTGGCCGTGCTGTGGAGCCGCGATCCGCGCAACGCCCCGCTAGCCGACCACTTGGCAGAGCGCGCGGCCAACAACGTCATTGGAGTGGATACGACCTACCAGAGACAAGAGATCGATGCGCTCTTGGGCCGCCACGGTTGGCAG
>JAGVGS010000045.1 GCA_020057015.1 Candidatus Omnitrophota bacterium
CCGTGGCTGGGCTCGGAGTGGCGCTGGCCTGGTGGGGGTGGCGGCGCGGGGCGCTGACATCGGCGCAAGCCGCACAACGGCTGGATCAAGCCCTCGGGTTGGAGCAGCGCCTCGTGACCGCGACGGAGTGCGCGCAGGCCAGCCAGCAATCCTCGCTCTATCCGCTCCTGGTGGCTGACGTGCAAGCGCGGGCCGCCGATCCCACCACGCGCTATCCCAGCCGCTGGAGCCGCAGCGCCAGCGCGCTCGTGCTGCTGCTCGTGCTGCTGCTGTGTTGGCCGCATCAAGGCCGTTTGCCGATGCGTCTTGGCCAGGCGCCGCCGCACGCGCTGCCTGAGCCGCCGCCGACCCCGCCGGACATGCCCCCACCTCCATCAGCCAGCGGGCAGGATCAGCAGCAGGCGCCCTCGCAAACTGGAGGCGCTGGCAGCCCGCAGCCCGGACAGCCACAACAACAGCAGCAAGCTCCGTCTGGAACAGGACAATCAAATACCAGCACGAGCGCGAGCGGCCAACAGCAGGGCTCTCAAGCGCCGCAGTCCGGCCAAGCGCAGAGCAGCTCGCCGCGCCAAGGACAGCAAGGCCGTCAAGGCCAACAGGGCAACGGCTCGCAGCAAGGCACGGGCAGCCAGCAAGCCGGCAGCCCGCAGCAGCAAGGGCAAGGCAGCCCGCAGCAGGCAGGCCAACAGCAAGGCGGGCAGCAGCCAAGTGGACAACCACAGAGCGGCCAACAACAAGACGGGCAAGGACAGAACGGGCAGGCGCAAACCGGCGCGCCGCAGCAGGGCAACCCACAGCAGGCCGGCCAGCCGCAGCCGGGCCAAGGCAACGAGGGCACGCAACACATGGGCCAAGGCAGCGCCGGCGATCAGCAGGCACTCAAGGGCGACATCCAGCAATTGCTGAAAGAGATGTCCGGCCAAGTCAAAGAATTGCAAGCCGAGCTGGCCGCCCGGCAGGATGAGCAATCGCAGCCCGGCACCGACAGCGATCCGGAGAGCCTGTTCACCGAGACCGCCCCGCTGGATCCGCTCACCGGGGCCGCGTTGCCGGTGCAGCTGAAGACCGATACCGTAGAAACGAAGACCGCGCGGCGCGGTGGCGGCACCGGGACGGCCAGCGACGAGGTGGGGCGCGAGGCCCCGAAGTTGAGCGCCGAGGAGGCGGAGCTCTCCGGCGTCCCGACTGAGCAAGAAGCGCTCAGCCGTCAGCCCGTGCCTTTGGAATATCGATCCGTGTTTGAGCGGTTGCAGTCGTCGACAGAGCCCACACAAAGCGAGCGCACCCCATGAGCCAGCTGGAGCTATCCCCGGAGGCCTTCCGCAAGACGCTGCATGCCCTGCAGGAGGAACTGGGTCGCGTGGTCATCGGCCAGCACGCCGTCATCGAGCGGCTGCTGATCGCTTTTTTTGCCGGCGGCCATGTCCTCTTTGAGGGCGTGCCGGGGTTAGGGAAGACACTGCTGGCCAAGTCGTTTGCCCACGCGCTGGGCTTGTCCTTCAAGCGCATCCAGTGCACGCCAGATCTCATGCCGGCCGATATCCTGGGCACTCAGCTCATCGTGGAGCGCGAGGGGCGCAAGGTCTTCGAGTTCTCGCGCGGCCCGGTGTTCACGCACATTCTGCTGGCCGATGAAGTCAACCGCGCCACGCCGAAGACGCAGTCCGCACTCCTGGAGGCGATGGAAGAGCACCAAGTGTCGATCTCCGGGGCGACCCACCTGCTCGAAGAGCCCTTCTTCGTGATGGCGACCCAGAACCCCATCGAGATGGAAGGTACCTTCCCGCTGCCGGAAGCTCAGCTCGACCGCTTCTTCTTCAAGATCCTCGTGACCTATCCCTCGGTGCCAGACCTTGCACGGATCATCCGGCAGACCACCACGACTGAAGTAGCCCTCGTGCGCCCGGTGCTGCCGGCCGGCGAGGCGCGCGCGTGGATTTTGCAGGCGCGCCGCCTGGTGCGCGAGGTGCTGGTGGCCTCGTCGGTGGAAGAGTATGTCGTGCGCCTCGTCAGTAGCACGCACCCCGCGGAGAATGGCGTCGAGAACCCGGCCAATCAATGGCTGCGCTACGGCGTCTCGCCGCGCGGCGCGCAGGCCGTGCTGCTGGGGGCCAAAGTGAGCGCACTGCTGGCGGGCCGCGTGAATGTGAGCTTTGAGGATGTGGATCGCGTGCTGCTGCCGGCCTTGAGCCACCGCGTGGTGCTCTCCTTCGAGGCCGAAGCTGAAAAGCGCACCGCGACAGACATCATCACGCTGCTGACCGAACCAGTGCGCGCGCAGAAAGTGTCAGGCCCTGCCCTCGCATCCGGAAACGCCTGACCCTGGTTCTATGACGTGGCTGACCCCGCAGTACCTCAGCCGGCTGGAAGCCCTCGAGCTTTCGGTGAAATGGGTGAAGGCCGGCCGCTCGCTGGGCGGCCGCTACCCCATCAACCGGCGCGGCTCGTCCATCGAATTCGCCGATTACGCGCCGTACGCGCCCGGCGATGACATCCGCGCCATTGACTGGAACCTCTACGCTCGCCTCGATCGGCTCTTCATCAAGACCTACAAAGAAGAGATCACCCTGGCGGTGGAGTTCTTAGTCGACGCCACCGCCTCGATGGGCCTGCCGGGGATGGACAAGTTCGTGCGCGCCAGCCGCCTGGCCGTCAGCCTCGGCTACATTGCGCTCAGCGACCGCCACCGGGTGCGCCTGAGCTGGCTGCGTCCTGGAGCGCTGGCCGCGAGCCCCTTGTTCTTCCAGCGCGGCGATTTGTGGCGCATGAACGAGGCTGCCGAGCGCGTCACGCCCGGGGGCCAAGTCGCCTGGCCGGATTGGATGCGGCGGGCGGCCACGACCCTGCGCTGGCACGGCGGGCAAGCCATCGTTATTTCCGATGGGATGGTCCGCCCGGCCGAGTTGTTCCGCGCGCTGCATCTGCTCACCTTGCGCCACATGGAAGTGAAGTTCATCCAAGTCATTACGCCGCAGGAGCTGCACCCCTCGGCCGTGGTGCGCGGGGGCCGCGTGGTGGATGCGGAAACCGGCGCAGCGCAGCAGCTGGGCTATCCTGCCGCGGTGCTCGACCGCGCCATGCACGAGCACAACGAGCTGTTGGCGCGCTTCTGCCTGCGCCGAGGGATCTTCTTCGCGCAGCACCGCACCGACCAGCCGCTCGAGGCGTTTATCACCAAGACGCTGCCCGGGCGCGGGCTACTGCGGTAAGGACGCGATGCAGTTCTTGAGCCCGCTGGGCTGGCTGGCCTTGCTGAGCGTGCCGGTGCTGCTAGGGCTCTGGCGGCTGGCCGCCACGCGGCGCGTGACACCGCTCTCCAGCCTGATTCCCTTTGAGCGGCTGATGGCCCGCCCGCCGCGCAAGCGCTCGCAGCTGGTGACCAATATCCTCTTTTGGCTGCAGCTGGCAGCACTCCTCTTCATTACGCTCACCCTCGCGCGGCCGGTGATCTGGCAATCGCGCGCGCGCACCGTGCTGGTGGTACTGGATACTTCGGCCAGCATGAGCGCTCGCGCGGCGAAGGGCGGGGTGGTGTGGGACCAAACCCTGCGCTGGCTGCACGGGCAATTGGCGCGCAAGGGCCTGGCCGAGCAATGGTTCATCGTGACCACCGCCCCCGTCGCTGCG
>JAGVGS010000218.1 GCA_020057015.1 Candidatus Omnitrophota bacterium
CCCAGGCCGCGGCCCACGCCAGGCGCCGGACCCCGGCGCGCGATTCCACGCGCGAGGCCCACCAGGCCAGCCCCAGGATCATGAGCCCCACGACGCCGGCGATCATCCGATGACCATGCTCATAGAGAATGCCGCCGACCATGGGAGGAAAGAACATGCCGTAGGAGAGCGGCCAGTCTGGCACCGCCAGGCCCGCGTCCATGGACGTCACGAAGCTGCCGGCAATGAGCAACAGGAAGGTCGCTGCCGCTGTCAGCAGCGCGTATCGATGAAGGCAGCGTGATGGCATGAAACCCTCAAGGGGACTGGCACCAATTTGCGTCGTGCCACCAATCTCCAGGGGGAAATTGGTGCCTGTCCCCGTTTTTGGTTGGTTAGGCTTTGACGTGCTGCGGCAGCCAGTCTTCCTTGCGGCCCGGCACGCTGTACTCGTAGGGACCGTGGTACACAGTCGGGGTGCGCGCGAAGTTGCCGTGCGGCGGAGGGGAGGCGGTCGACCATTCCAGCGTCGTGGCCTGCCAGGGATTCTCGCCGGCGGGCTTGCCGCGGAACAAGCTCCAGAAGAAGTTCAGGATAAACGGCACCTGTGCCGTGAACAGGCAGAAGGCCGCGACACTCATCATACGGTTCAGGCCCCCCACCTGCGCTAAATGGCCGTATTGCGTGTAGTCATAGATGCGCCGCGGCATGCCGCCGATGCCTAAGATGAACATGGGAAACATCACCGCGTTGAACAGCACCATGGTCAGGACGAAATGGATCTTGCCCCAGGTCTCGTTCATCATCCGCCCGAACATCTTGGGAAACCAGAAGGTGATGCCGGCAAAAATCCCAAACAGGCTACCGCCGAAGAGCACGTAGTGGATGTGGCCCACGATGAAGTACGTGTCGTGCAGGTAGAGGTCCACCGTTGTCGCCGCGCCATAGATGCCCGTCAGGCCGCCGATCACGAACATGGACACGAAGGCGATCGCGTGCAGCATCGGCGTGGTCAAGCGGATCGAGCCCCGCCAGAGCGTGCCCAGCCAGTTGAACGTCTTGATCGCCGAGGGCACGGCGATCACCATGGTCGAGGCCATGAAGCTCGTGCCTAGCAGCGGGCTCATACCGCTGGTGAACATGTGGTGCGCCCAGACCATGAAGCCTAAGCCCGCGATCCCCATGATGGCATACACCATCGAGTGATAGCCAAACAGCGGCTTGCGCGCGAAGACCGGCAGGATCTCCGAGATGATGCCCATGGCCGGCAAGATCATGATGTACACCGCCGGGTGCGAATAGAACCAAAACAGGTGCTGCCACAACAGCGGCTGGCCCCCGCTGTGGGCCTGCGCCACCCCATCGACGATCATGCCCGCGGGGAGGAAGAAGCTGGTGCCCAGCGTGCTGTCCAGCAACAGCAGGATCAGGGCCGCGGCCAGCACCGGGGTGGCCATGAGCGTGATGATCGCGGTGATGAACAGCGCCCACACCGAGAGCGGCAGCCGAAACCACGTCATGCCCGGCGCGCGCAGATTGATGATCGTGGCCACATAGTTGACCGCGCCCATGATCGAGGACGTCCCCACAAACAGCACGCTGACGATCCAGCACAGCTGGCCGGGCCCCATGAGCGTGGACAGCGGCGCATACGACGTCCAGCCGGCCTGGGCCGCCCCGCCCTGCAGAAAAAAGCCGGATAAGGCGATGACGATCGCCGGCACGAACAGCCAGTACGAGATCATGTTGAGCCTCGGGAAGGCCATATCGCCGGCGCCGATTTTCAGCGGGATCAGATAATTGCCGAAGACCCCCACCAGCAGCGGGATGATCGCAAAGAAAATCATCACCGAGGCGTGCATGGTAAAGAGCATGTTGTAGTAATCCGGCACCATGATGCCGCCGGGAAAGCCGTTGGGGGCGATGTGCTCCATGAAGGGGAGCGGCGCCCCGGGCCAGCCCAATTGCCAGCGCACCAGCATCGCCAACAGCCCGCCCAGGAGCAGCATCGTCAGGCAGGTGAAGAGAAATTGAATGCCGATCACTTTATGGTCCTGGGAGAAGACGTACTGCTGCAGGAATCCCTGCGGGGCCCCGTGCGCGTCGCTCATGAGGACTGCTCTACCCACGCCTCTTGCAGCCAGGTTTGGAATTCAGCGTCTGTTTCCACGGTGAGGAACCCCCGCATGCGATAGTGGCCCAGGCCGCACAGCTCGGCGCAGGCGATGTCGTAGTGGCCGGTAGTGGTGGTCTGCACCCACATCCGGCTCATGAGGCCCGGCACCGCGTCTTGCTTCATGCGAAACTGCGGCACGAAGAAGCTGTGAATGACATCTTTGGCGCTGATATGAAACAGCACCGTACGGTGCACCGGCAGATGCAGCTGGTTGATGGTGAGCACATCATCGGCCGTGTGCAGCTGCCCATCGGCCCCGGCATAACGGAAATTCCAGGCGAATTGCTCGGCCAGCACCTCGATGTGCAAGTCGGTCGGCGGCGGCGTGCCGCGCACGCGCGCCCACACCTGCTGGTTTTGAAACGCCAGGAAGACCAGGATCGCGGCCGGAATGATGGTCCAGACGATCTCGACCAGGTGGTTGCCGTGCGTATAGGCGGCCACCCGGCCCGGGCGCTGGCGGTACTTAATAAGAAATATCACCAGCGTCGCTTCGACCAGCACAAACGCGATGCCGGTGATCCAGAGGATCAGGTTGAAGAGCGCATCGATCGCCGGGGCGGTCGTGGTAATGCCGGGCGGCAGCCACACCCGCGCAGGCCCTAGTGCTGCGCACGGCGAGGCCGCGCCCAGCACGCTCGCCGCGACAGCGGCCG
>JAGVGS010000124.1 GCA_020057015.1 Candidatus Omnitrophota bacterium
CAGCAGAAGCTGATGCAAAAAGGCGAGACCTCCGGGCATATTCAGACGCTGCAGCAGGTGCTGCTGGATTGCGACGGCAAATCACTCGTGCTGCAGGTGCAGCAGCACGTGGCCGGCTGTCACGTGGGCTATTTCACGTGTTATTTCCGGCAACTGACGCCGCAAGGCGAACTGAAAACCATGGGCCAGCGTGTGTTTGATCCGCAGAAGGTCTACAAGAAGCCCGAATGAAGATTTGTATCTCGGAGCAGGAGTTCTTGCGCCTGGCGCGCCAGGGCAACGTGGTCCCGGTGTACGGGGAGCATGTGGGCGATCTGGAGACGCCGGTCAGCAGCTATCTCAAGCTGGATGATGGGCGCTTCAGTTTCTTGTTGGAATCCGTGAGCGGGGCCGAACGCCTGGCGCGTTTTTCCTTTGTGGGCAGCCAGCCGCGGCTGCTGGTGACTGCAGCGGGCCGCCATATGGAGATCTCGGCCTTCCAAGAGGGCCGCGCGCCCAAGGTCACGCGGTTTGAGACGACCACCGACCCGCTGAAAGAGATCGAGCAATTGATGAGCCGCTACCGCGCCGTGCCGGTGCGCGGCCTGCCGCGCTTCTGCGGCGGGCTGGTGGGGTATCTCGGGTACAACGTGGTGCGCTTCCTGGAGCGGCTGCCGGCGCACCCGGTGGACGACCTCCACGTGCCCGATGTCATGCTCATGCTGGCGGATACCATGGCGATTTTCGACCATGCCGAGCACAAGCTGCTGCTCGTGGCCAACGCGCTCCTCGAGGGGCAATCACCGCGCGCAGCCTACGCGCAGGCCGTGCGCCGTATCGAGCGCATGGCGGCCCGGTTGCGCGGGCCGCTGCCATCCTCGGGCGGGCGGGTGAGCCCCTCGCGCGCTCGGCAGCTGGATACGCGCGTGCGCTCCAATGTCACGCCCGCCGGGTTTGAGCGCATGGTGGCGCGCGCCAAGGACGCGATTCGCGCAGGCGAGATCATTCAGGTGGTGGTCTCGCAGCGCCTGCAGCGCGACCTGGCCTGCGGCTCGCTGGATGTCTACCGCGTGCTGCGTTCGCTGAACCCTTCGCCGTACATGTACCACTTGCGTCTGGGCTCGCTGCAGTTGGTCGGCACTTCGCCGGAGATGCTGATTCGCTGCGAGGACGGCCACTTGGAGACCCGCCCGATTGCCGGCACGCGGCGCCGCGGCTTCGATGAGCGGGAAGATGAGCGGCTCACACAACAGTTGCGCCGCAGCCCCAAGGAGCGGGCCGAGCACCTGATGCTGGTGGACTTAGGGAGAAATGACCTGGGCCGGGTGGCGGTCACCGGCTCGGTGAAGACGCCGGAGCTGATGAGCGTGGAGAAATACTCCCATGTCCTGCACCTGGTCAGCAGCGTCACGGCGCGGCTGCGCCCGGGCCTGAACAGCTTTGATGTGCTGCGCGCGACCTTTCCGGCCGGCACGGTGGCCGGGGCGCCCAAGGTGCGGGCCATGGAGATCATCGCGCAGCTTGAGCGCACGCAGCGCGGCCCGTATGCCGGCGCGATCGGCTATTTCAGTTTTTCGGGCAATCTCGATACGTGCATTACGATCCGGACGATCCTCATCAACGGCCGGCGGGCCTATATTCAGGCCGGGGCCGGGATCGTGGCCGATTCGCATCCTCGCCGCGAATACGAAGAAACGCTGAACAAAGCGCGTGGCATGCTCAAGGCGATCGACCTGGCCGAGGCGCGGTTTGTGCGCGGAGGGCGGGCATGATCTTGATGATCGATAACTACGATTCGTTTACGTATAACCTCGTCCAGTACCTGGCCGAGATGGGCCAGCGGCTCATCGTGAAGCGCAACGATGCGATCACCGTGGCGGGTGTGAAGCGGCTGAAGCCCTCGCGCATCGTGATCTCCCCTGGGCCAGGGCGGCCGGCAGATGCCGGCATCTCGAATGAGCTGATCCGCACCTTTGCCGGGCAGCTCCCTATTTTGGGCGTGTGCCTCGGCCATCAATGCATCGGCGAAGTCTTCGGGGGGCAGATTGTGCGCGCTACGCGGCCCATGCATGGCAAAACCTCCAAGATCCGGCACCGGGGCGAGGGGCTCTTTGCCGGCCTGCCGAATCCCTTCGAGGCGACGCGCTACCATTCCCTGGTGATCAAGCCCAGCTCGTTGCCCAAGGAGCTGAGGCTGACGGCCTGGACCGCGGAGCGGGAAATTATGGGCATTCAGCACAAGCGCTTGCCCGTGTTTGGGGTGCAGTTCCACCCTGAATCGATCCTTACTACGGTGGGCAAGGATCTGCTGCGCAATTTTCTGCGCCAAGGGCAGTGATCGCCGTGGGAGCCTCGCGGGTTGAGCAGCCCTTGAGTGCGGCGGCAATGCGCGAGCTCATGACCGCGATCATGGCCGGCCAGGTCAGCGACGCCGAGCTGCGGGAGTTGCTCACCACGCTGGCTCGCCGCGGCGAGACGGCCGAGGAGATTGCCGCCGCGGCAGCCCTGCTGCGCGAGCAGGCGGTGAAGCTGCCGCTAAAACGCCCCGAGGAGCTGTGTGACACGTGCGGCACCGGGGGCGATGGGCAGGGCACGATCAAC
>JAGVGS010000103.1 GCA_020057015.1 Candidatus Omnitrophota bacterium
AAGTGTTTCAGATCGATGAGCGCATCCGCGAGCTGATCGTCACGCGCGCGCAATCGTGGGAGATCAAGGACTACGTGACGAAGGAACTGGGGATGCCGACGCTGCGCGAGGATGGGCTGCAGAAGGCGGCGATGGGCCTGACCACGCTGGAAGAAGTGGTAGCGGTGACCACCGAAGAATAGGAGTGCTGATGCCGACGTTCGCCTATGTCGTGAAGGATAAAGCCGGCAAGACCCATAGCGGTACGCTTGAGGTCGATTCCCGCAACGCGCTCATCGAGCAGCTCTGGAAGCAGGAATTCGTCGTGCTCTCCATTGATGAGCGGGCCCCTAACAAATCGGTGCTCATGAAGCTGGGGCAGGGCCGGGTGAGGTCGGATTCCCTGGTCATCTTCTCGCGCCAGCTGGCCACGATGGTGGATAGTGGCATTCCGATCGCCTCGGCCATTGATGTGCTGGGCGATCAACTGGAAGATCGCCAGTTCAAACTGATCCTGAAAAAGCTGCGGGATGATATCGAAGCTGGGGCCAGCCTTTCCGAGGCGGCCGGCCGCCACCCCCGCGCGTTCTCGGACTTTTTCGTCAATATGCTGCGCGCCGGCGAATCCTCGGGCCGCCTGGATGAAATCCTCGATCGCGTGGCCAGCTACCTGGAAAAAATGAACGGGCTGCAGAACAAGGTGCGGGCCAGCTTGTTCTACCCGGCTTTTGTCTCGGTGCTGGCGTTTGGCATCACCACGTTCCTCGTGGTGGTGATTGTGCCGAAGTTCAAGGACATCTTCACGCAGCTCGGGGGACAGCTGCCGCTGCCGACCCAGCTGCTGCTCTCGCTGAGCGAGTTCATGCGCCACTACATTGTCTATGAGGTGGTGGTGGTCATCCTCACCATCTTTGCCTTTCGGGCGTACGTCCAGACGCCGGGCGGGCGGCTCTGGGCTGACCGCCTCAGCCTCAAAATCCCGATCATCGGCAAGCTGCTGCAAAAGTTCGTGATCGCGCGCTTCTCCCGCACCCTGGCCACCCTGGTGAAGTCCGGCGTGCCGATCCTCGGGTCGCTGGAAATCGTGGCCAAAACCTCCGGCAATAAGGTGGTGGAGCTGGCGGTGATGTCCGCGCGCGCGAGCATCAAGGAAGGCGAAAACATCTCCGATCCGCTGGCGGCCAGCAAGGTGTTTCCTCCCATGGTGACCCGGATGATTGCGGTGGGCGAAAAGACCGGGGAGCTGGAGAAGATGCTCACCAAGATCGCCGATTTCTACGAGAGCGAAGTGGATGCGGCGGTGACGGCGCTCACCAGCCTCATCGAACCCCTGGTCATCGCGGTGCTGGGGGTCATCATCGGCGGTATCGTCGTAGCCTTGTTTCTGCCGGTGTTCCAGATCTCGACGCTCGTCGGCAAATAAGAAGAACGTGACAAAGCTAAAGTATTAGTTTAGATTAGTCATATGTCGTATCTGGCCAGAGCGCTCGCCCCACGGCTCACGCAGGCTGCCCGACAATTCCCCGTGATCATTCTGACGGGCCCCCGGCGCGCCGGCAAAACCACTCTGCTTCGGGCGTGTTTCCCTCACGCGGCCTATTATTTGCTTGAGGATCCGGACATCTTGGGCCGGGTCAAGAGTGATCCGCGGGCGTTTCTTGAAGAGGTCCGCACCCCCGCCATCGTGGATGAAATTCAGAATGCCCCAGAACTCTTCCGGTATATTCGCTCTGAAGTTGATCAGCGCCCGCGACGATACGGGCAATGGCTGCTGACGGGCTCGCAGGAAATGGGTTTGATGAAGGGGGTGACCGAGTCGATGGCCGGCCGCGCGGCCCTCTTTGAGCTCTTGCCCCTGGCGCTGGAGGAGACGCCTAAGGTCAGCCTCTTTCGGGGAGGATTTCCGGAAGTGCTCCTCAAGCCGGCCGCGGCAGAGACGTGGTTTCGGTCGTATCTGCAGACCTATCTTGAGCGAGACATCCGGTCGTTGAGCGCGATCCGTGATTTGACGACGTTTAGGCGCTTTCTGGCCTTGTTGGCCAGCCGCATCGGGCAGATGCTCAATTACACGGAGCTCGCGACACCCCTCGGGGTCTCCGTCCCCACGATCTCGGCCTGGCTAGGCTTCTTGGATATCACCCGACAAATCATTCTCGTACCGCCGTTCTTCGAGAATTTCGGGAAGCGACTGACCAAAGCCCCCAAACTCTATTTCACGGACACCGGCTTGGCGTGCTATCTCTTGGGCCTGGAGTCGGCGGCGATGCTCCGCCGCTCGCCTTTTCTAGGGCCGTTATTTGAGAGTTTTGTCGCCTCAGAGCTCCTGAAGATGCAGGTGAATCGCGGCAAGAGAAGGGAATTGTACTACTTCCGCGATCGACAAGGGCTCGAGGTGGATTTCCTGGTGTCTCTGGGCAATCGTCGCGTGGTGCTGCTGGAGGCCAAAGCGTCCCAAACCCTTCACCCCCGCATGGCTGCCTCGATGCAGCGGCTCAAGCGCGCCATGCCTGCTTACCGCACGAAGTCTTTTGTCGTGCATCTGCCTTCCAAGAAGCCGCCGATGCTGCACAGCCTTGCGGAAAGTGTCAGCGCACTCACCATATCTGAGCTCCCTACGGTTTTCCAACAGTGGTAGGGAAAATAATATCGCTTGACCGGCGTCGGCGTCATATGGCATAGTTTAAGAGACAATTGAACAGTGATAAAGCCACACTCGCCGTGAGGCGGGGTCGGAAAGCCACAGACCCTGTGGGAGCACAAGCGAGA
>JAGVGS010000132.1 GCA_020057015.1 Candidatus Omnitrophota bacterium
CTTCGGCGAGGTCTCGGCCGCCGCGGAAGGGCCCGGCGCTGCCGCTGCCGTCCGGGGCGTCCAGCGCAGCTCATCGAAAATATCTTCCACCGAGGTCACCAGCCGCGCGCCTTGCTTGAGCAAGTGGTTGGTCCCCTGCGAAGCCGCTTGCGTGATCGGGCCGGGCACGGCAAACACCTCGCGCCCCTGCTCCAGCGCGCAGTCCGCCGTGATCAAGGCCCCGCTGCGCTGGGCCGCTTCGACCACCACCACGCCCTGCGAGAGCCCGCTGATCAGCCGGTTGCGCTGCGGAAAGCGCCAAGGCTCAGGCAGCGCCAACATAGGATACTCTGAGATGATCGCCCCCACTGCCGCAATCCGATCGGCCAGCCCGCGATGCTCAGGCGGATACAGGCAGCCTAAGCCGCTGCCCAGCACCGCCAGCGTGCGGCCGCCGGCTTGCAAGGCCCCTTCGTGGGCCGCGGCATCAATGCCCCGGGCGAGGCCAGAGACCACCGTGACCCCCTGAAGGGCGAGATCATACGCCAATTGCCGGGCACATTGCAAGCCATAGAGTGAAGCTGACCGTGCCCCCACGAGGGCCACCGCCTGCGCATCCGCGGGAAGGAGGCTTCCTCTTATATACAGGACAATGGGTGGGTCGGGCAAGGTGCGCAGCACGGCAGGATACGCCGCATCGGCCAGGGTGACTGCCTGCGCCCCGACCTGCTGCACCAAGGCCATCTCCTCTTGCAGGCGCTGCGGGGCGTTCAGGGCTAGGGCGATCTGAGCGGCCTGGCCGGCGCTGATGCGGGAGGCCTGCTGCAGAGCCGACGGGCCGGCGCGGGCCACCTCAGCCAGCGTGCCAAAGTGCGCCAGCAGCCGCCGCACGGTGGCCGAGCGCACGCCGGGTGCTAAATTCAGCAACACATAGTATTCGCGGTCAGTGAGCATCGCTTTGTGGAGTAGCTTACCACACGCGTTGCGAGCGAAACAAGGCGGGGACGCACTGGTACGGCTAGCGCGGGTGACGGCTGGAGCGCGTAACGGTCAGAAGATACAATGCCCGGGCTTGCTCAGCGTGCCACTGCGGATTACAGGCGCTGGAATGCCGTGATCTTCGCTTTGAGATCGGGCAGGTCCCGCTCGACGATTTCCCAAATGCGGGTCACGTTCACCCCGAGATAGTCGTGGACGAGGACGTTTCGCAATCCGACAATGCTTCTCCAGTCCACTTCAGGATGCGCGGCTTTCACCGTGTCGGAGAGCTTCAACGCCGATTGGCCAAGGGTTTGGAGATTGCGCATCACGCCGTCCTGAATAAGGGTAGAGCCTATAAAAGCAGCGTGGCCATCTTTCGTGTACTGCTTGATGCGATCGAGGCATTCCAGGATATGCCGCAGGTACACGGCATCATCCTTCATAGAGGCACGGCTTCCTTCAATACGGACTCTTTGAGGGGCGCATACAGGCTTTCGGGCTCCACCACATCCACGTGCCGCCCCAACAGCGCTTCCAAGTCTGCGACGAGCCCTCCGGGGAAAAATGCGCTGTGCTGTGGACCTACCTCGATCAGGAAATCCACGTCGCTCTGCGGTCCTGCCTCGCCTCGCGCCACGGACCCGAACACCCGGATCCGTTGAACGCCATGCTTGGCCGCAATGCGCAAGATGTCATTTCGCCGTTTCGCGACGAGTTCGTGAATGCCCATTGGCGCCTCCTCAGATCCACATCAGTCTATCACGGCCTGTTCGCTGGGTAAACGCGCAACAGGCGGGAACGAACGGGTGCAGCTAGCGGGGACTGCGGCTGGAGCGCGTGACGGTCAGCAGGCGCGCGCGATCGTTAAAGCACATCGTGAATTTCGTAAAAAATCCCGCGCGGCCCATCAGGTTGAAGCCCATGTGCAGCGCATCGGAAAACCCCACCGGCACGCTGAATTCCGCGCCGGCAAAACGCACCCGGATGTGGTCAAAATAGATCGGCAGCACCGCCCCATTGCCCAGCGTCACGTAGCGCCGTTTCAGCTGCCGCAGCTTGAGGCCCAGCAACTGGGCCACATCCGCGTGAAACACGCTCCAGGAAGCTCCGGAGTCGACGTAGGCCTGCAAGTACAGCCACCGGTTGCGCGTCCACACCTGCAGGTACACGATCGGCGCGAAATGCCCCTGGGTGTCTTTCATGTAGGGAAAATCCACGCGCGGCAAACCAGGGCTGGCTGCTTTCAAGCGCCGCGGCCGGCTCATGCGCGCGCAGCGACAGCGTCTTCCGGGCTCGGGATGTAATAGACGCCGGCTTCCTGCGCGCCGGAGAGGCGGGCGGAGGCGCGCTGAAAGGCCTCCAGCTGCGTCTCCCCGGTGGCCACCACCCGATCCCCCGAGACGACAATGTACCTGCCGCCATAGCGGCGCCCGAGCGCTTGCGCATGGTCGCGCAGATATTGCGAGCTGCGGCACAGATAGGGGCTAATCGCGTCCCACACCCGCTTGAGCTCTTCCTCCACGGAGAGACCGGTCGAATCGATGGTGATGTCGGCCTTGGCGTAGGCCGCCGCGCGCTGCGCCATCAGCGCGCGGATGCGCGCCAAGGGATTCTCCGCACCGCTGAGCATCGGCCGGGCCGCCAGCTTGTGGCGCACGCGGGCCAGCACGGCCTGGGGCTTCGCCGTCAAACAGATCACCACGCCGCTGGCGCGCAGCTTCGCGCGGTTCTGCAGATCCACAATGGCCCCGCCCCCTGTCGCGATGACCTGATGCTGGCCATGCACCACGCGGCTGATGCAGCGCCGCTCCAGCCGCCGGAATACCGCTTCGCCGCGCTGAGTGAAAATTTCGCTGATCGGCATGCCGGCACGCTGCTCGATGAGGCGGTCGATATCCACAAACGGCCAGCCTAAGCGCTTCGCGAGTCGCTGGCCCACCGCGGTCTTCCCCGTGCCCATAAATCCGGTCAAGACGATGTTCATCCCCACCTCAAAATCGCTGCACCTGCTTCAGATACCCGGCCTGGTTGCGCTTGACCTCGCGCAGGCTGTCGCCGCCGAACTTCTCGAGCAGCGCCTTGGACAGCTCGAAGGCGATCATCGCCTCGCCCACCACGCCGGCGGCCGGCACCGTCGTGACGTCCGAACGCTCCACCGTGGCCACCACCGTCTTCTTGGTGTTGATCTCCACCGAGCGCAGCGGCTTGCGCAGCGTCGAGAGCGGCTTCAGATACCCGCGCACCACGATGGGCTGGCCTGTCGTCATGCCGCCCTCGAAGCCGCCGGCACGATTTCGCGAGCGATAGAATCCCTTGGCTTTGCTGTAGAAAATCTCATCCTGCACCTTGGAGCCTGGGAGTGACGCGCCCAACACGCCATCGCCCACCTCCACGGCCTTCACGGCATGAATGGAAAGAATGCTCCAGCCCAGCAGCGCATCCAGGCGGCGATCATAGTGCACATAGCTGCCCAGCCCCGGGGGGACGCCCTCCACCAGCACCTCGAAGATGCCTCCCAGCGTATCCCCAGCCTTCACACAGCGGTCGATTTCGCGCATCATGCGCTTTTCTGCCGCGGCATCCAGGCAGCGCAGCGGCGTCTTGTCGGCCCGGCGGCGCACCAAGGCCAC
>JAGVGS010000090.1 GCA_020057015.1 Candidatus Omnitrophota bacterium
GCACGCGCAACAAGCCGGCTTCGCGCGCCACCGCCGAGGCCGCCGCCGAGGCGACCTGCACCAGATGTTCCTCGCCGCGATACGGCAGCGTGCGTCCGTACGGCCAGCGTATTGGCAACTCCGCGGCTGTGGCCGTGAAGCGCTGCACCTGACGTTCAATCCAGCGGGCATGCTGCCGCACAAACGCTTGCACCGCAGGTGCGGGGGCAGCCAGTGGGGCCACAATGACGACCCCGGTGTGCGCCGCGACGCGGACACTGAGATGCCGGGCGCGCGGCGTGCGCCGCACCACGTAGGAAACGCTGCAGGCCGGGGTCGCATTCCCGGACTCAAAAGCGTAGAATAACGTATTGAGAGGATCGGGCATGAGTCGGATGTTAAATCAAGAGCGCGCAATGCGCGGCCGCCAGGAGCCGGAGCCCACAGCTCCACCGGCAGACGCTCCCATAGTGAGCAACCCGCTCAGCCGCTTGGCGCAAGCGCCCTCCGCAGTGCTACCGCCCCCCCGCCGCCATCCAGTGAGGCGCAGCCTTTTGTTCGGCATTCTGTTCGGCATCCCGCTGCTGCTGTACGCGTGGGTACACCGGCCGCCGGACCCGTGGATCGGCCTGCTCGAGGGCACCGGATCGTCGGATAATCCCCAACCAGCCCTCGTGGTCGTCTCTCTAACGCCGACTCAGACCACCCCTGAGCCCGAACCCGCGGCCCAGCTGCCATTATCCTTTGCCGCAGACCGCCTGACGCTGGCTGTGCCCGTGCCGGCGGATCTCGCGATTCACGTGCGCCCGGCGCTGCCGCCACGACCGGCTGACTTTCCCGAAGATCCCACGCTCACGCAAGCCATCGATGCGCTGCTGCAGCTCGAGGACGCGCTCGGTGCTGCCGCAGACCTCACGCGCGCCGGCGCGACGACGTCACTCTAGCGTCACCCGGCCGGCCGGCGTCATCGTCGGCCCTTCTGGCTGGCTGGCCAGCACCGTCCGCACGCTGGATGCCATCACATCCCACACCGGCACGATGCACTCCCGAAACAGCACTCGGTCGTCCTTGTGCGGCGTATCCGGCAGCTTGGTCATGAGATTCAGCAGGGCAAAATCCTCGTAGCGCTGGCTGAAGCTGCGCTTCCAGACCACCACCGCCAGCTCCTCATCCCGCAGGGTGCAGTCGAGCTGCGCTTCATAGAGCCGTTGCTCCGGGTAGCCGCGGCGCAGCGTCAGCCCCAGCTGCGGCACCGTGCACTGCAGCGTATAGCGCGCGGTCGTGCTCTCCGGCGATTCCAGAATGGCATTGACACCGTTGACGTGCAGGTATTTCACCAGCAGCGCCGAGAGGGCTGCCGCGGTTGGAATGCCCTCGCTGGCCGTCGGCGTCGGGAGAGTGCCGGGGGCGACCATCAGCACCGGCTGCACCGAGACCGTGGGCGCCTGTTCGCTCAACGGCACCGACCCAGGCCAGGTGGCGGCGAATGGATGCGTCTCCGCCGGGGGCGTCATCGCGCAGCCCCCACAGCAGAGCAGCATCCCCAGCACCGACCATCGGAAGTCTTTTCTCATGACGCTCATGCCCCTCCTTACGACGCCGCAGGCAGCGTCAACGTCACGGTGGTCCCCTGCCCGATGTCGCTGACAATGGTGATTGTTCCGCCGTGTAATTCCACTAACCCCTTGCACAGCGTCAACCCTACTCCGACCCCGCCAGAGCGCTCTTCCTCGGTGCGCCCGAGCTGCACAAATTGGTCGAACACTTGGTGGAGGTCCTCTTTGGCAATGCCCGGCCCCTGATCCTGCACCGAGAGGGCCACCATCCCCCCCTGGGGCTGCACGGTGAGGGTCACCGCACCCTCGGCCGGGGTAAACTGCAGCGCGTTTTGCAAGAGGTGGCGCACAATCTGGCTGATCCGCTCCCGGTCGCCGCGCACGCGGATTAGCCCGGTGGGATGATACAAGATCCGGCGAGTGCCCACCAGCGCGGCCACGTGCTGCAGCGTCTCTTGCAGCACGGCGTGCACATCCACCACCCCCCACTCCAGGATCAGCCGGCCGCTGGCTAGCGCCGATAAATCGAGCAAATCATCGACCAGCTGCCGCATGCGATGCGTCTCTTGATGGGCCACCGCGAGGAACTGGCGCTGCTCTGCCGTGGTCGGCCCCAGCACGCCGTCTTCGATGAGAGACACGCTTTCCTGAATGGACGTCAGCGGCGTGCGGAGCTCATGCGACACGGTACTGATGAACGCGTCTTTGAGATGATCCAACTGCTTGCGCTCGGTGATGTCTTGCGCCACCCAAATGACCCCCTGCGGCTGGTTGTCGTCACCGCGCAGCACCGCCCCTGAGACCAGCACCGGCCGGATCTGGCCATGCTTGGTGCGATAGGCACTCTCGGCATTGCGCACGCTGCCTTGCTGCAGCAAGGCGTGCCAGCGCGCTCCCTCCACCGGCGAGCGGTCCTTAGCGAAGAGCACGCTCAGCGGCTGACCGATCAGCTCGCCTTCCCGCTCATACCCCAGCAGTTCCAACGTGGCGGGGTTGACGACCTGGATGTAGCCCTCCATGTCAGCCACCACGAGGCTGTTGAGCATCTGCTGGATCAGGCGATCGGTATACAGCTTTTCCTGCAGCAGCGACTCGCGCGATTCGCGCAGGCGCCCCAGCATGTGGTTGAAGGAAGCGGCCAGCTCGGCGATCTCGCGCGCCCCGTGCACGCGCGTCGTATGCGTAAGCTCGCCGCGGCTCACGCGCTGGCTGTCGGCCACCAGCGTTTTCAGTGGCTGCGTCAGGCTGCGAATCGCCCCGATGAGCAAGAACGTGCCCAGGCTGATGACCGCCAGCGCCACCCAGCCGATCGCGCGCGCTGTTTCAAAGATCACCGACTCGTTGAGGGCGGTGCCCAGCACCGTCCGCGGCCGTGCCGGCAGCGGATCAGCCCCGAGGCTGAGCTGCTGCGTCACCCACAATAGGCGCTGCTGGCCCGGCAGCACCAGCTCCTGCGGCGCCCCTGGGGCGGCGCTCTCCACGCGCCCAGCGAGTAGATCCCGGGCTGCGGCCGGCCACTGCGGGGACCAAAAGACGTGGCCTTGCCAAAAAAAGGCCACCTCCGTGCCTAACAGCTCCGCGAGCCGCGTCAAGTACGCTTCGCCCAGCAGCAGGCCTAGGGTGATGGTGCCCAGCAGCTGTGCCGTGCCCTCCTCGGTTACAGGCAACGACAGCGTCAACCACCAATCCTCCAGGAACCAGTCAAACCCCAGCGCCGGCTGGCCGGCCAGCGCTTGCGAGACGAGCGGATGCGCAACCAGATCGTGGCCCGGGGCCGGGTATTCCCCCGTGCTGGCCAGAATCCGCCCCTGCGCATCCGTAGCCCAGAGCAAGTTGGCGGCGCGGACGGCTTTGACTTCCTGCAGCAACGGCTCGAGATCCTCGGGCCGCTCGGTGAGCGCTGCGCGCAGGCTCGGCAGCTCGAGCAGGACGCGCCCGCGGCCCCGCAGCTGTTCGGCCGTGCGGTCGAAAATGGTCGTCAGCACCTGCGCCGCGGCCTGCACCTGGGTGGCAGCTTGGCGGCGGACCTGCTGCCCCACCCGGTAGTAGACGACGTGCAGGGCACCGACGGTCAGCAGCACCAACAGGGCGACGCTCACCCCAACCAACTGCGTGCGCAAGCTCCAGCGCATAGGAGGTTTCATGGTAGCACAAGCCCTTGCGAGCGTGCTAGAATCCCGTGTGAAGATCTTCTGCGCCATCATGGCGCTGACCGGCGTTTGGGCCGCGGCGGCGCTGGCCGCCC
>JAGVGS010000136.1 GCA_020057015.1 Candidatus Omnitrophota bacterium
GGGTGCACGCGGCCGCTCGGCTGCGAGCCGGCACTCCAAATCTCCCAGTCAGGGGCCAAGGATTTCGCAAACGCCTCGGCCATCTGCGACCGGCACGAATTGGCCACACACACAAACACCACGCTCGGCATAGCTCAGCACCTGGCACCGCGGGGGCAGGCTCACGCCTCTTCGATGATCCCGCAGCCGATGCGCCCGCCAGCGTTGCCGGTGGGCTGGCCGAAGTCATCGCGCTTCTCATGGAGAATCATTGCCCGGCCCGTCACATCTTTCAACAACACGCCAGGCAGCGTCGCCTCCAGCGTCCCGGTGCCGTCGGCCTGTACCGTGATGTTGCCCAGGTCTCCGCCATGCGCCTTGTGGGGCCCATCCTGCGGCAGCAATCCATGCGGCGCCTGCGCCGGGTTGAAGTGGCCGCCCGCGGCAAGGCCTGCCTCGGCGCAGCTGCCTTGCTCATGGATATGGATGCCGTGATCGCCCGCAGCCACCCCGGTCACCCGGATGGCCACATGAAGTCCCTCAGCTTGCTCCGTGAGGGTGACGGTGCCGGCCACGGCACTGCCGGGTGTGGTGGCCCCCAGCGTGGCATGCCCGGTACGCAACAGCGCCCCGGCGCCGCAGGCCGCCATCACGCACACAAGACCCATCCCCCGCCGCAGACGCGTCATGTCAGTGCACCCCTTGTTCAGCCAGCCAGCGCTCGGCATCCATCGCGGCCATGCAGCCGCTGCCAGCCGCGGTGATCGCCTGGCGGTAGCGCTTATCCTGCACATCGCCGCACGCAAACACCCCAGGCACCGACGTGTACGTAGACCCCGGCTTCGTCAGGATATAGTCCTCGGGACTCAAGTCCAGCTGCCCCTTGAAAAGCGCGGTGTTCGGCTGGTGGCCGAGGGCGTAAAACACGCCGCCGCACGCCAGCTCCCGCTGCTGCTGCGTGCGCACGTCCTGCACGCGCACGCCCGAGACCGCCTCCTGGCCCAGCACGTCGAGGACCACGGTGTTCCAGACCAGCTCGATCTTCGGATGCTTGAGCACCCGCTCTTGCATGATTTTCGAGGCGCGCAGCGCCTCGCGCCGATGCACCAAGTAGACCTTGGACGCGAATTTCGTGAGGTACAGCGCCTCTTCGGCGGCCGAATCGCCGCCGCCGACGACCACCAGCGGCTTGTTGCGGAATATCGGCAGCGCCCCGTCGCACACCGCGCACGCGGACATGCCCTGGTGCCACAGTCTCGGTTCGCTGGGCAAGTGCAGGCGCTTGGCCGTCGCCCCGGTGGCGATGATCAGCGCCTGGGCATGCACCATCTGTTGGCCCGAGGTGACGGTAAAGGGCGGCTGAGAGAGATCCGCCTGCGTGACGTCTTCGGTGAGGATGCGCGTGCCAAAGCGCACAGACTGCTCGCGGAAGGCGGCCATGAGGGCCTGGCCGTCCACCCCCTGAGGAAAGCCGGGATAATTCTCCACCTCGGTGGTGGTCATCAGCTGGCCGCCCGGAGTGCCGCCGGCAGCAAACCCCTCGAACATCAGGGGCTGGAGATTGGCCCGGGCCGCGTAAATGGCGGCCGTGTGGCCAGCCGGCCCGGAACCGATAATCACCACGCGCTCCACCATCAACGGACTAGCACGAGCAGCAGGAACAGCTACCGCCGGACATCGGCTTCTTCGGCGCCGCTTTCTTCGAGGCTTTGGTCGTCTTGGGTCGTTTAGCGGTCTTGCGCTTGGTGGCCATCAGTCACCCCCTGTCGTTGAGCCACTTGCTCTTCCAGCGTTTTCACGCGAATGATGATCGTTTGCCGCTCGGCTTCCAGCATCCTGACGCGCTCTTCCAGCGCAGCCACCCGGCCCTCACCCGCCTCGAACTTCCCTCGCACCTGGCCGAATTTCATGCTGAGGTAGGCCTCCACCGGCACAGGGCCCAACTGGCCATCCTTCTGCTGAATGGGCCAGTCCTGGGGCAGCAACAGATGGTGATTCGCCTCGACGCGCACCGTCATGTGCTCATCGGTCAGCACAGCTTCGGGGGCCTCGGCGGCGCACGCCTGCGGCACCCACGCGCTGCTGCCGATCACCCACGCCGCGGCCATCAGCTGAGGAAGCCTCATCAAATCTTAGTATTGCACCAGCGAAATGACCGGATGCGGCTGCAGGCGCTCGCGGCCCTTCAGCGCCGTCAATTCAATGAGGAAGGCCAGCTCGATGATCCGCGCCCCGCACTGCTCGATGAGCTGGATGGTGGCTCCCATGGTGCCGCCGGTGGCGAGCAGATCATCCACCAGCACCACGGTATCGCCGGCCTTGAGCGCATCCTGATGGATTTCGAGCGTGTCCTGGCCGTATTCGAGGGAATAGCTGGCGCGGTATGTCTTATGGGGCAGCTTACCTTTCTTGCGCACCGGCACGACGCCCACGCCCAGTTCATAGGCGAGCGCTGAGCCGACGATGAGGCCGCGCGATTCAATCGCCACGATCGCGCGCGGCCGCTGGCCCTGATGGCGGTGCGCTAGCGCCTGGATCGCGCGGCGAAACATCGCGCCATCCTGCAGCAGCGGCGTGATGTCGCGGAACAAGATCCCCTTGACCGGAAAATCCGGAATATCGCGGATCGCGCGCCGAAACGCGGCCGCATCGGCCAGCGCGGAGGCGGATGCGTGGTGAGGCGTGCTCATAACACGGCGATGATCCAGACGGCCGCAGCCAACACCAGCCGGTACCAGCCAAACACCGCCAGCCCGTGCCGGGTGAGATACCGGATAAACCCCTTAATCGCCAGCGCCGCCACGACGCCGGCGGCCAAATACCCGCAAGCCAACGAAACCGGCCCCACGTCGCGCCACAGCGCCGGGCCATGGCGCGTCAGGTCCAGCACCGTCGCCGCGCCCAGCGTCGGCAGCGCCAACAGAAAGCTATACTCGGCTGCCGCGGTCGGGCTGAGGCCGCACCACAATCCTGCCAACAGCGTGACCATCGCGCGCGACGTGCCGGGCCAGAGCGCCACACACTGGGCC
Organism: Candidatus Omnitrophota bacterium; assembly: GCA_020057015.1. Classification (GTDB taxonomy): domain Bacteria; phylum Omnitrophota; class Gorgyraeia; order Aquiviventales; family Aquiviventaceae; genus JAGVGS01. The sequence continues at coordinate 3,009 of JAGVGS010000136.1, forward strand.
AACCCGATGCCGCACGCCTGCCGCCAGGTGAGGCTCTCCAGCGCCTGGCCCGAGCTGGTGCTGCGCCACCGGTCGGCGACGATCATCAGTACGCCGCCGGCGGCTAAGGCCCACACCACAGGCCACACGTGGAACAACGAGGCCTTGATCGCGCCATGCCAGAGCAGCCCAGCGACAGCAGCCGGCAAGAAGCTGACCGCCAGGTTGAGGAAGAGCCGGCGACCTTGGCGATCGCCGCCCCCTAGCCCGCGCCCCATGGCCGCTACCTGGCGACGGTACAGGCCCAACACCGCCGCCAAGGCCCCGGCCTGGATCACCACTTCGAAGGCCTTCACCGCTTCTCCCTGCAGGCGCAGTACGCGCGCTGCCAAGATCAGGTGCCCTGTGGAGGACACCGGGAGAAACTCGGTGAGACCTTCAACCACCCCCAGGAGGGCGGCTTGCCATGGCGCGATCGTCAGCCCTTACCGTCCGCTCTGCTTGCGCTTGGCAAAACAGTCGCGGCAGTAGACCGGGCGGGCTCCGCTGGGCTTAAACGGCACTTCGCACTCTTTGCCGCAATCGCCGCACGTCGCCTTATGCATTTCCCGCGGTCCCCCGCCAAATCCTGCTCCTGGTCTTCCGCCCCCAAAGGACATCCGTCCCTCCTGTTTTGCCACCCAAGGCCCCCTCCGCGGGGGATGCTCAAGCAGCGCTTCCGCTTACACTGACACCGATGCCAACACCGGCGGCACGGGCAAGGCCAGCACGCCGGTCAACAGCTGGGTCAAGAAAGGTTCGGTGGCCGCAGCCACGCGCAGCAATGCCTCGACTGAGGCTGGCTGCAGCGCTTCCGGAATGCAGGCATCCGACACGACCACGACGGCCAGCACGCGCAGGCCGCCATGACGGGCGGTCAAGACTTCCGGCACCATGGACATGCCCACGACATCGGCCCCGATCTGCCGCAGAAACCGGTACTCGGCGCGCGTCTCCAGATTCGGACCCGCCACCGCGGCGTAGACCCCTTCGCGCAGCGGCAGCTGATGCGCACGCGCCACCTCGAGGGCCGCCGCGCGCAGCGCCGGATCATAGGGCTCTGACATGTCGGGAAACCGTGGGCCCAGCGTCTCCTCATTGGGCCCGATGAGCGGGTTGAGTCCCATGAGATTGAGATGATCCTCGAGCAGCACCAGCGACCCCGGCGGCATGGCCGGGTTCATGCTGCCCACGATGCTGGTCAGAAACAGCGTCTGCGCGCCCAGTGCTCGCACGAGGCGCACGGGAAAGCTCACCTGCGCCATCGAGTAGCCCTCATAGGCGTGGAAGCGGCCGGCCAAGACCACCACCGGCTGGTGGCTCAGCGTGCCGAGCAAAAGTTTGCCTTCATGGCCCGGCGCTGTGGCCGCCGGCATATGCGGGATCGCCGCGTAGGGGATCTGGGCCTCCACCTGCATCGAGTGGATGAGCCCGCCCAACCCCGAACCCAGGATGAGGGCCGTCGCGGGCTGCAGGCGGCTGTGCCGCCGGATGGCGCGTACGGCTTCGTCGAGCTGCTGGGTGAGCATCAGTATTTGACTGAACAGCCGTAGGATTTGGTCTGCGGCACCGAGATCGGCTGGCCCCGCTGCGCTTCCCGCAAGGCTTGCCGCACATAATTCGTCGCCCCCGGCACGTCGGCCGGATCGGGGGTGGGGCGGTCATCGATGGCCCCGGCGTAGATCAAGACGCCCTCGGGATTGACCACGAACATGTGGGGGGTGGTCTTCGCGCCATACTGCCGGCCTACCTCGCCGTGCGGATCCAGCAGCACCGCGGTGGCCGCCACCCCTTCGCGGTCGATAAAGGCCCGGGCTTGCTCCGCGAGCAGGTGGCCCTGGTTGCCAGGAGCCGAAGAGTCGATCGCCAGCCACGTGACCCCCTCACGGGTCATCTCCTGCTGCAAGGCTTGCATGTTGCCGGTGCCATAGTGCTTGCGCACAAAGGGGCATTCGGGATTGAACCATTCGAGCACGACGTACGTGCCGTGAAACTCGGAGAGATGGCGCGGCGCGCCGTGGGCGTCGGTCAAGGTAAAGTCCGGGGCCGGCGCGCCCACGCTAACCCCCTGCGCCCCTACGGAAGCGGCCATGAGCCACACGGCCCCGCCCAGCACGGCCAAGAATCGTTGTCGCATCCTCGTGCCTTTCCTTCGCTCAGCCAGCGGGATGTTTGGGGAGCCGCACCACAAAACGACTGCCGCCGCCAGGGGGGGCCTCCACCCAGATCCGGCCATAGTGCAATTGGACGATGTCCCGCGCGATGGGCAGCCCTAAACCCGAGCCTTCGATGCGCGAGTCGATCCGCTCAAACTTGTTGAAGACCCGGTCGCGGTCGCCTTCGACAATCCCCACGCCGGTGTCGGTCACCTCGGCGCGCCAAAATTCCAGTTCCTCCATCAGCCGCAGGGTAATCCCGCCTTGCTCGGTAAACTTGATCGCATTGGACATCAAGTTGACAAACACCTGCTGCAGCCGATCGCGGTCGCCGACGATGCGCGCGGGCAATTCCGGCACATCCACGGTGATGGACAGCCCGCGCTCCTTGGCCGAGCCGGCATACAGCTGGGCCACGGAACGCAGCACCTCTTGCACCACCACCTCCTGGCGCTTCATCGGCAGCTTGCCGGCCTCAATGCGCGAGAGATCCAGGAGGTCGGAAACCAGCCGCGTCAAACGGTTGGCCTCTTTTTGGCACATTTCGAGCGGCTCGCGCTGGTCAGCCGTCAGCTCGCCGTGCAGCCCGTCGGCCAGGTTATCCAGCGCCCCCTTGAACACCGAGAGCGGCGAGCGGAACTCGTGCGCCACGTTGCCGACGAACGAAGCCTGCTGCTCATAGAGCTCCTTGAGCTTGGCATTGGCGGTCATGAGCTGCTCGATCACGCGGCGGATCACAATGCGGGCCAAAAGCAGGCCCAGCAAGGCGATCAGCACGGCCATGAGAAAATAGACGCCGTTGAGCCCCTCGAGCACCTTGATGGTAAAGAACTTCACCGTGATCAAATAACAGCAAATGAGCAGCGGGATAATGCTCATCAGGCTGAAGGCCACGTTGAACTCAGAGAGCAAGCGCCGGGGCACGCCCTTGTCGACCGTGTACGGTGCGCTGGCGCTCATGCGCCGGGCTCGAACGTCCGCTCCAGCAAAAGATTGTTGGCCACGTTATCCCAGGTTTCCACGTGCAAACGCGCGCCGCTGAGCGTCACGGACGCCTGGGCGATGATACGCACCGGGGTGTGGGCCGCCACGACCAGCGGCACCTGGCCCATAGTCGACCGTAGGCCCGGCACCTCGCTTTTCAGCGTGCAGACATGCGGCCCCGGAGCCACGCGGAACACCTTGCGCTCGCCCGGACGCACCACCTCGGTTTGCGCGCCGTCATCCCACGTCACCTGCAGCGTCAGCATCCCACCGAATTCTTGCGTAAACTCCACCACGACCGGCACGTCGGCTGGCGGCAACTGCAGCAGCGATGCGGCGGCCGGGGGCTCGGACAGCGCTGTCGGCGGCATCGCCACCAGGGGCAGCGGCTCTATGGCCGGCACCACCGGGGCGTGGGGCGGCATCGCGATGTGCGATGCGGCAGGCCAGCCCTGCGTCGGATTCAACGCCAGCACCGTACGCCGGCGCTCCAAGCGCAGAATAAGCGCGATGATATCCGCCACCCGATACTTCTTAGGCAGCCCCAGACGAATGGCTTGCTCTTGTCCTTCGGCCAGCGCCACCGGGTAATTGAAGAAATCGAGCTTGTTGAGCGGCTCGAGCGATCCATCCTTGAGTTGGGCGATATACTCATCGCTGACAAAGCTCATTTCGAGGGGCTTGAGCGTGTGATTGCGCAACCGTACTGTCAGCCGCTCTTCGCCCAACTCCCTGGAGGATTGCGCCTCGGCCCAGAGGGTGCCTGGTCCGGAATGGAACTTCACCACCTGGGGATTGGACGTGGCACAGCTTGCCGTGGCTCCACCGAGGACCGCCAGGAGCAGCCACCCCCCTGCCGATGAATGAAAAGCGCGGCTCATGCGCCTGCGGCGGCCAGCGCCTGGGAAATATCGATCTCAGAGTGCACGCCCCCGGGGGTCAGCATCGAAGGAATCACCATGAGGCGCCGAGCGCCCTGAGAGGCCAGGCCGGCGATGGCTTCGGGAATCGAAGGGCGACAAAACTCATTTCACCTACCCATTCCATGGGCGAGTCAAGCGCCGGCGCCCCATGTCCAACTAACAGGACCGCAAGAGGTTCGCTTGCAGGGGACGTGCCGCCAGCCATCACGCGGGCTATTGTACCAGGTTTCCAAGGCGCGTGCCGAGCCAGAAGACGACAAACCCTACCAGGGTGGTGCCCGCCACGTTGACCCCTGCGAGCCAAGCTTGTCCCTCCCGCAGCAGCCGCCATGATTCATAGATCAGGGCGGAAAATGTCGTGAACGCACCTAAAAACCCGATGACCAGGAGCAAGCGCACCTCAGGCGCGAGGAGGTGGCGCCTTTCTTCGAAGCCTGCCAGACACCCGATCAAGAAACAGCCTACGCTATTCACCGCCAGGGTCCCATAGGGGAAATCGGCGCCGGTGCGCGCATAGACCGCGCTGGCCAAGCCATAGCGCGCCAGGGTGCCGGCGATGCCGCCGAGGGTCAAATACCACCACTTGTTCACCGTCCGGCCCCCCACCGCACCAGCGCCGAGACGAATTGCACATATTTGTCGCCAACCTCCACCTGGATGCGGCTATTGACCGGCAGGACGAGATGACGGCTGCCCCAGTCCACCAACCCGCCGCACCAGTGGGGGGCCAGATCTGTGGCCAGGGCCGCGATGCGGCGCCCTGGCCGGTCATCAATGATCAGCAGCGGATGCCGGCGCTGCTCGAGGCGCACGCCGCCGCCCTGCGCGAGGATGCGCCTGGCACTGAGCAGCACGCGGCTGTGCGTGGTGGGCCGCACTTCGTTGAGGCCGCAGATGGCCGGCGGCTGCAGGAACGACAGCCCCTGGAACATCCGATGCGGCTGCTCGAGGGTGATCAGCGCACTGCCGGGAAAATTGACCCGGTCATCGCGAGCGAGGCAGCGCACCGGCAGCAGTTGCTCGATGATCGAGCCACGCCACTGCCCAAAGGGCCCGGCAAATGAACCCCAGCCGCCCACCATCAAGAGGCCGGTGCCTTGAGCCACGTGGGCGGCAATCAACCGCTCGGTGGCCGCCGGGACATGCCGCCGGCTCATATCGCTGAGGATGACCACCTCGGGTGCGGGCTGCAGATGCCGCGGGGTCAGCAAGCGCCCCGGGGGCACATGCGTGACGCGCGCGCGCAAGCGCTTGAGCACCGCCAGCAGGTAGTTGGCTGGGCCCCCGGCCGGGCTATCCCCTGCATAGACAATGCGCATCAGGCCCTGCTCCTACGCGCCAGGCATCACGGCAGGCAAGCGCAAGAGCGCGCAGGCGTTGCGCGTCGTCACCCGTGCGACGTGCTCCACGGTGGCCCCGCGCAGGTTCGCCACCCAAGCGGCCGTATGAGTGACGAAGGCCGGCTCATTCTGCTGCCCCCGCACCGGCTGCGGGGCCAGAAACGGCGCATCGGTTTCGAGCAGGAGCCTCTCATCCGGCACGAGCGGCACCAAGGCATGGAGGGCCTTGGCATTGGGAAAGGTCACGTTGCCGGCGAAGGAGATGTGCAAGCCTAAGGCCAGCGCCTCTTGGATAAATTCGGCCGGCCCTGAAGCGCAATGGATAATGCCCTGCCACGCGCCCGCGATGTGGCGGAGTGCCTCGAGCAGCGGCGCATGCGCCTGGCGGCAATGGAGGAGGACCGGCAAGTGGCAGCGCCGGGCGATGGCCAGGCAGCCTTGCAGCACGGCCTGTTGCTTCTCCAAGGGCACCGTCTGGCGGTACTGGTCGAGCCCGACCTCGCCGATCGCGACCACACCTGGTTGAGCCGCCCACTGCTCCAGCGTGGCGAGATCGGCGGCGGTCGTCTCGGCGCAGTCGTTCGGGTGGATGCCGATGGCGGCCCGCAGCTGCTGCGGGAAGCGCTGGGCCAGAATGATATTCGCCCGGCTGCGCTCGAGGGAGGTGCCGATCGTGACGCACTGCTGCACGCCGGCGGCCGCGGCGCGCTGCAGCACCGCCGCCACATCGTCACTCAGCGGCGGGTAATCCAGGTGACAGTGGGTATCGACCAGCGCCCCAGCCATGCCCACTTAGGCCATGCCCCCCAGGAGCGCTTGGGGGTCGATCTTCGCCAGCAGCGGGGCCACGTCAGGATCGCGCAGCAACTCGGCCAGCTGCGGGTGGCTCATGATCTTGGAGGGATCTTTCGACTTCACAGCCTCTTGGAAGGCCGGGTCGCGGAAGAGCGTTTGCACTTTCGGATGGCTGAGGAGAGCGCGGAAATGCTCGTCCTTCATGAGGGTTTGCATCGTCTGGAACTGCTTCATCATCTCGCCCATCTTGCCGAACATGCACAAAGAATAGCACGTCAGGTCAAGCGCTTGTGGAACTTCTTGACGCTTAGACCCATGACGAGCGCCGCCGCCTCGCCTGATCGCCGGCTGATGCCCTGCTCAGCGGCAGATCAGGCAGAGGGGGTCTGGGACTGCTCGTGGCGCGCCAGGCAGATGGCGATGCGCTCTTTCAGTTCAGCCGGCTCGAAGGGCTTGACGATGTAGTCA
>JAGVGS010000077.1 GCA_020057015.1 Candidatus Omnitrophota bacterium
CCCCGACCTGACCAACGTGTACCTGCTGGAGGTGCCCCAGGACGCGGACATCGAGGCGCTGTGCCGCTCGTATCGCCAAGACCCCCACGTGGAGTACGCCCAGCCCAATTACCTCATGGTGCCCTCGGCTGCGCCGAATGATCCCTACTACCTTTCCGCGGGTTCCTGGGGGCAGCCCTATGATGATTTGTGGGGCTTGAAGCTGATCCAGGCCGAGCAGGCTTGGGGCCTGACGCAGGGGCAAGGCGCGGTCGTCGCGGTGGTCGACACCGGGCTCGACTTCACCCATCCAGATATCGCTGCCAATGTCTGGACCAACCTCGGCGAGGTGCCGGGCAACCAGCTCGATGACGACGGCAACGGCTACGTGGACGACGTGCGCGGCTGGGACTTCTCCACCTGCAATCAGTTCGACATCGGGGGGTACTGCTACCTTGCGAAGCCCGAGGACAACGACCCTACGGATTACTTTGGGCATGGGACGCATGTGGCCGGCACGATCGCGGCGGTGGGCAACAACGGCATCGGCCTCATCGGCGTGGCCCCTCAAGCGAAGATCATGCCGGTGAAGGGCTTCAGCGACAGCGGGCTCGGCCAAACCTCGGACTTGGCCCATGCCATCGTGTATGCCGCGGAGAACGGTGCCGGCGTCATCAATAACAGTTGGGGCTGCGGCCTGCCGTGCCAGGAAAATCCGGTGGCGGAAGACGCGGTGCGCACCGCCTACGCGCTGGGCGCAACGGTCGTTTTCTCGGCCGGCAACAGCAGCATTGATGTGGCGCTCACCAGCCCGCAGAACATGCAAGCCTCCAAGCCCGTCGTGGTGGGGGCCACCACGCCGAGCGACGCGCCAGCCTTCTTTACCAACACCGGCTTCCTGGTGGATGTGACGGCCCCGGGTGCCGGCGACAACGTCGCTCCGCCCAGCTTTGACCCGTTCCGCGCCATCCTCTCGTTGCGGGCCGCGTTAGGCGGGCCGGCCATGGATGCCGGCGGGCAGTTGCGAATCGGTGACCAATATCTTCGCCAGGCAGGCACCTCGATGGCGGCGCCGCATGTCTCGGGCCTGGCGGCGCTGGTACTGGCCCGCCACCCGGCGTTTTCTAATGAGGACGTGCGCCTTGCCCTGCGCGCCGCGGCCGATGACCTGGGCGTGCCGGGGGCCGATGTGATCTTCGGTGCCGGCCGCATTCAGGCCGCGCGCACGCTGAGCATCAACACCGTGCCCCAGAGCCGTATCGCCAGCCCGGTGCATCCGGCGGCCCTGAGCAGCCAGGATGGCACGGTGCCGGTCGTGGGCACGGCGGCGGGGCCGGCCTTCAGCCAGTACGCTCTGTCCTACAGCCCGGGTACCGCGTCGGGCACCCGCGTGCCCATCGGTGGGGCCGTGGCCACGCCGGTCTCCAATGGCACGCTTGGCACCTGGGACGTGCACGCGCTGGACACTGATTTGTATCTGCTTCGGTTGATGACCACCTCGACCGAGGGGTTTCAGTTTGAGGACATCACGCGCGTGGTGATTGAGAATTTGGTGACCCCGCTGGCGGTGCAGCCGAATCCCCAAATGGTGCCCAACGCATCGGGGAACCGGGTGGTGTGGACTGATGAGCGCCACGGCAACCCCGATGTCTATCTGCACGATTATACCGACCAGGTGGAACGACAGATCACCACCCACCCCGGGATTCAAGGGCGGCCGGCCATTGATGGCGATCGCATCGTGTGGGTGGACGAGCGCAGCGGCATGGGCGAGCTCTATTGGTATGATCTCGCCACCAATACCGAGCAGCTGATCAACACCAACCCCTTGCCCCCGGACTCCCCCAACGGCCCGGCCATTGACGGCGATCGCATCGTGTGGGTGGACGAGCGCCACACGACCCAATACAACGCCAAATACAACGTGTACCTGTACGACCTGGCAACCGGCATCGAGCGCGCGCTGACCAATTACCCTCAGGGGCCCTTTCCCGTGACCCCAGGCATTGACGGCACCCACGTGGTGTGGGCCGTCACCGGCGCCACCGGCTACGGCGTGTACGTCTATGACCTGACCAACGACATCGTGCAGCTAGTCTCGCCGCACCGCGGCAGCGACCCTTGGTTGACCCACCCGAAGATCTCCGGGTCGCGCATCGTGTGGGCGAGCGACTGGGACGGGCAGTGGGACGTGTATCTCTATGACTTGGCCACCCAGACGGAGCAGCGCCTGACCACCGATCCGGCCCGCCAGCACACGCCGTCCATTTCGGGGGATCGCGTTGTCTGGACCGATGAGCGCAACGGCAACGGCGATATCTACATGTACGACCTGGCCACGCAGACGGAGGCGCCGCTGGCGCTTCACCCGAGTTGGCAGGGGCATCCGGCGGCGGCCGGCGGGCACGTGGTCTGGGAGGATTACCGCAACGCCACCGAAGCGGACCCGTTCATCGCCGACCTGTACCAGCGCACATTTGCCACGCCCTCGCTCTTCACCCCCTGGCCCGAACCGGTGGTGACCCCGGTGTCGGTGCTGCTCGTGCAGGCGGCGAAGGCCACGCATCCGGCGGGTGGCGTGCTGCAGCTGAGTGCCGCCGGCTTGCCGGTGGGCGCGACGTTTCTGCCCCTGGGCGACGTGACCCAGGATGCGGCCGTGACGGCCGTGGATGCGACGTGGCTGAGCCAATACCTGGCCGGCACGCGCACGTTCAATGCGGAGCAAAAGGCCCTGGCCGATGTCACCCGGGACGCCGTGGTCACGGCCGCGGACCTGACGCTGCTCAATGCGGTGCTGGCCGGCACCAGCCCGGCGCTGAACACCGCGCTGCTGTTGTGGACGCCGGTGACGACGCAGGGCGGGCAGGACTATGCGATCAACATCACGGCGCAGGGTGCCGGCGCCGAGCCGGAGACCAAGGGCCTGACCGTCTCGGTCGAGGGCGTCAATTTGCTCACCAACCCCGGCTTCGAGCAGGGCAAGACCGATTGGAACGGGTGGGGCACGAGCAAGCAGCTCAGCACGGAAGCGGCCTACACCGGATCCACGTCGGCTAAGTTCGTGCTGGATGACGTCATTGGGGCCCGGACATTGGAACACAGCACGCTGACCAACTTGCCGGTCGGCGCCAAGTATCAGGTGCGGGCGGCGATCAAGACGTTGGGGCTTATCGGCACCAGCAGCATGTACGTGCAGGTGGAGTGGCGCAGCAGCCAGGGCATGCTGGGTACTACCACGTTCGGCCAAACCTACGGCACAACCACCGGGGGCTGGCTGCGGCGCTCCAGCGGCGTCATCACGCCGCCGGCAGGGGCCACGCGCGCCCGCGTCATTCTCGTGGGCACCGGCACCGGCACAGCCTATTTCGACGAAGTGCGCCTTGAGCGCGCGTACTGATGCCGGAAGCGGCCCCTGAGAGCTCCCGGCCTGCCCACGCCCTGACGACGGCCTCGCCGGCCGCTGTGCTGACCGATTTGCGCGAGCTCTTCCAGGCGGCCCTCGAAGCCCAAGCCTCGGACATCCACCTCACCGCGTATGCCGCCCCCATGCTGCGCGTGCATGGCGACCTGACGCCAAGCCGCTGGGCGCCGCTCTCCCGCGCCGAGACGAAACGGCTGGTCTACAGCGTGCTGACCGATGCCCAAAAGGCCCAGTTTGAGCGCGAGCTGGAGCTGGACATGTCCTTCCATGTGCAAAGCCTCGGGCGCTTTCGCGTGAACGTGCACCTGCAGCGCGGCAGCGTCGAGGCGGCTTTCCGGTTGGTGCCCTCTACCGTGCGGCCGCTCGAGGAGTTGGGCCTGCCGCCGGTTGCGGCAGCGCTCGTGCGCCGGCCCAATGGGCTCGTGCTGGTGACCGGGCCCACCGGGGTGGGCAAGACGACGACGCTGGCGGCGATGGTCGATCTGATCAACCGCGAGCGGGCGGCCCATGTGATCATCATTGAAGACCCCATTGAGTTTGTGCACACGCACAAGCGCTCGATTATCAAGCAGCGCGAGGTGTACGCGGATACCAAATCGTTCAGCATCGCGCTCGTGCGCGCCTTGCGCCAGGACCCTGATGTGATCGTGGTGGGCGAGATGCGCGACCTTGAGACGATCGGCACCGCGCTCACGGCAGCCGAAACCGGGCACCTGGTGCTGGCCACCTTGCATACGTCGGATGCGGCGCAGACCATTGACCGCATTTTGGATGTGTTTCCGGCGCACCGGCAGGATGAAGTGAAGGTGCAGCTCTCCGACTGCTTGCAAGGCGTGGTGTCGCAGCAGCTCTTGCCGCGCTGCGATAAGCCCGGCCGGGTGCTGGCCTATGAGATCATGGTGGCGACCCCGGCGGTGCGCAATCTCATCCGCGAGCATGCGACTGAGCAAATCCCCACCGTGCTGCAGACCGGCTCGGTGCATGGGATGTGCACGATGGATGCCTGCATCAAGAGCCTCTTTGACCAGGGCATCATCTCCAAGGAGACCGCCCTGGGCCGCATGCGCAACCCGCAGGAGTTCCACCTGCTCGGTCAGTCGCGCCCTCAGAGCACTACTCCTAAACGCGTTTGACCTTCATCGGGGCATGTGATACATTGTAGATACAATGTATCACCAACAACAGGAGGACCCCCAGGATGGTCAAGCATCTGACCCGACATGGCAATAGCGCCGCGCTGGTGATTGACAAGGCCCTCTTGGCGCTGTTGCGGATTACCATGAAGACACCGCTCGAGTTGTCGACGGACGGCAAGAATCTGATCATTTCGCCCCTTCGCAATGCGCAACGCGCGTCACGGTTTCGGACCGCCCTGGAATCGGTGAATCGCCGGCACGCCAAGACGCTCAAAGCTTTAGCGGAGTAGGCTGGCGTGGTGGAGCCCTCGTTTCTTGCGTTGGCGGAGGTGATTGAGGTCCATGCGGACCAGCTCAGACGGTATGGCGGCCAAACGGGCGTGCGGGATTTCGGTCTGTTAGAGTCCGCGCTGGCTCAGCCCGAAGCCTCGTTTGCCGGGCAGTGGTTGCATCCCAGTCTTTTCGAGATGGCGGCCGCTTACGCCTACCACCTCTGTCAGAATCACCCGTTCGTTGATGGGAATAAGCGGACGGCGCTGGCTTGTGCGCTCATCTTTCTTGAGCTGAATGGCCAGGGCGTCACCGATCCAAAGGGACGGCTGCGAGACGCCATGCTGGAGATTGCTACAGGCACTCTGGATAAACCGCGATTCGCGCAGTTGCTGCGCCGCTTGCCTCATGCCCGGGGCGGCGCTTAACCGTTGACTCGACGTAACCTATTGTGGTACAACAATCGCACCGGTCACCAAGCGTCTGCTGGGCCGGGTGTCATTTGTTGGGCCCCATCGTCTAGCCCGGCCCAGGACGTCTGGTTCTCAGCCAGAAAACAGGGGTTCGAATCCCCTTGGGGCTGCCATTCTTGAAGGCAGTATAAAGGTAGAATGGGATTCGAAGGGAGCCGCGACGCTATGTGGCGGCGATCTGACGAACAGGAAGATCGCCTTTCCTTCGGAGCGGCGGGCGGCCGACCGGAGCGAGCGTGAGTGAGCGCAGGCGCCGAATCCCCTTGGGGCTGCCATTTGGCGCAGCAGTGAGAGGGTTGTGAGTGTGCATTCCCGTGACAATTCGGCGCGTGATGATCGAGCGACAGGGCTCCCTACGGATGCCTTGTCGTTTTTGTTTTTCGCAACCACAACGTAGGGAGGGGACATGACCCAGTCGTACAAGTTCTTGCAGACCAGTGTCGTCGTCTTCAAGGTGCTCGCGTGGCTCGCGCTGGCGGTGCAGGTGATCACCGGCCTGATCTTGGTGGTGACGGGGGGGGAGCCGGTGTTCGTGGCCGGCGTCGACGTGCCCGCCCGGGTAGTGGGGCTGCTCAATTTCGTGGCGGCGGCGCTGTACTTTTTTTCCTTTTCGTTGATGAGCCACCTGCTCCGCCTGTGGCTCGACATCCGGGCGCACCAAACCGGCGGCGCGGCATAGGTTTGCCATCACGACCGCATGGGGACATTGACACCTGAAGACTACGAACGCATAAAGGCCCGCCTCAAGATGCGCCTGGCGGATACGCTGGGGCCACACGACCGGCAAGGCGCGCCTGAGCGGAAGCAGTTTCTGCGCGACGCGCAACGGATCATGAAGACCGTCTCACAAGAGTTGCACCTGGGCACGTTGCCGCCGGAAGACGAGCAGCGATTGGCGGCCGAAATCGTGGACGAGATCGCCGGCTTCGGACCGCTGGACGTGTATCTCGCGGACCCGACGATCAGCGAGATCATGGTCAACGGACCCTCCCAGGTCTTCGTGGAGCGCGATGGCCAGATTGAGCGCGTGCCCGAGACCTTTCACGACATCAACCACTTGATGTCGGTGATCGAGCGCATGCTGGGCAGCGTCAACATGTCAGTCAACGAGAGCACCCCGCTGTGCGATGCCACGCTGAAGGACGGCGCGCGCATCAACGTCATCATCCCTCCGCTGTCGCTGACCGGCCCCGTTGTCACGATTCGTCGTAAGCTGCGTGACTGGACCTTGCAGGACTACCTGGATAGACAGGCCATCAGCGCCCCGGCGGCGGATTTCCTTGCGGCGTGCGTGAAGGCTCGGGTCAATTGCGTCATCTCCGGCGGCACCTCTACGGGCAAGACGACGCTCGTCAGCATCCTTTCGGCGTTCATCCCGAAGCATGAGCGGATCATCACCATTGAAAATGTGCCGGAGCTCGAGCTGCCAGAGCGCGAGCATTGGATCCGTCTGGTGTGCAAGGCCTCCAACCTCGAGGGGCGCGGCGAGATTCCCCTGCGCACGCTGGTCCGCAATGCCCTCCGCATGCGGCCGGACCGGATCATTCTCGGCGAGTCGCGCGGCGGCGAGGCGCTGGACATGGTGCAGGCCATGCACTCCGGCCACGATGGGTTCATCACGGTGCTGCATGCCAACAGCCCGGTGGCAGCCCTCGAGCGACTGGAGACGCTGATGCTCATGAGCGGCCTGGACTTGCCACCCGCCTCGTGCCGGGCGCAAATCGCCAGTGCCGTGGACCTCGTGGTCCATTTGGGGCGCCTGGCCGATGGCAGCCGGCGGCTCACGGCGATCACGCAGGTAATGGGCGCCTCCGGACGCGGCTTCGAGATGCAGGACCTGTTTGCGTTAGATGCTGGCGGCTACAATGAGGCCGGAGTGTTTCAAGGTCAGTTGAGCTATACTGAGGCCGTGCCCCGCATGCTCAAGAAATTCCATCTCCACAATATCCCGGTGCCCACATGGCTGAAGCAGGCGTAAGGTCAGCACAACGCGGCACGAGGCCGCAAGGAGTTTGCGTATCCATGCCACTACATCGTTCGGTGATGCGCTGGGCGCTGATCGGCAGCTTGCTGACGGCAGGCTGTGACAAGGTGCCCTGGCCCTTTAATAAGCAGACCGGAGATGCCGCCCGCTCGGCCCTCACGGCGACTTCTGCGCAAGCGCCGCAAGCGTCCGTGCCCACGAAGCCGACCGTGCCGGAGACGGAAATTTTGGCCAAGGTAGGAGAGGGCGGCGTCGTGTCGAAGGCGGATTTCGAGCTGCGTGTTGAAGAACTGAAGACCTTTATGACGGGCGTCGGACGGCCATGGAGGGTGCCGACGCAGAAGGAGCTGGAAGGCTTGCTCCAGGAGTTGGTTCAGACGGAACTGATGAGCCAGGATGCCGTGAAGCGAGGCCTGGACCGCTCCAAGCAAGTCCAGCAGCGCTGGGAATATGTCCGGCGCGGCTTCAACGCGCAGGAGTGGATGCGGACTTACCGGGAGATGAAACGCATCGAGGCGCCGGAGATCGAGAAGTTCTATAATGAAAACAAGGCCGGCTTTTTGTTTTTGGAGGCCGAGCGACGCCGCGTGCGGCAGATCGTCGTGAACAGCGAGGAGCAGGCCAACAAGGTCGTGACCAACATCTTGAGCCGCACCGCGGACTTCATGAGCCTGGCCCAGCAGCTCTCCGAGAGCCCGATCGAGATTCCAGGGTGGGTGATGCGGCGCGCGGACCGGCTGCGACGCTTCGCTGACGAAGCCGAAGCGCAAGCGGCCCAGGTCAGCAGCCTGGAGGAAGCGCTCGAAACCGCAGCCTTCGCGGTGGACCGGGTCGATGGCATCAGCCTGCCGGTCAAAGGCGCCGATGGGAAGTACCATGTGTTCCAGCTCGTCGAGCGGCAGGAAAGCAGACAGCGGCCGCTCACCGAGGTGTATGACGGCATCAAGAATCATCTCTTGACCCAGCAACTGGCAGCGTCGCTCGCCGACCTGGAGAAGCAAACGACCATCAAACGGTACGAGGAGCGCTTGAGTACCGTCGCGCAATAATGCCTCCGCCGCTGATCTTGGGGCGCCTGCCGCACAAGGCCGTCCCGGCGATCATGGCCGTGGCGCTGGCTTTGGTCGTCATGGGCTTGCTGCAGAGTGAGCGTGCCCGCTATGAGAAGCAGTACCAAAAAAAACTCCAGGCGCTGCAGGCGGACTATAAGTCCCCTATCGAGGTGGTGATGGCGCAGCGCGATGTGCCGGCCGGGAAAGTGATCGAAGAGGCCGATTTGCAGCTGACCCCCATTCCTGAGCGTTTCGTCCAACCCTATGCGACCCAGTTTGGCGGCGATCTGATAGGTCGAGTGGCGCTGGCACCGATCGCCAAGGGTGAACAGGTGCTGAGCAACAAGCTGCGCGGTGCTACCGACCTGCCATTGGATGCGACGCTCGCAGGTCTCACGCCAGAGGGTAAGCGGGCCGTCACCATCGAAGTCGACTACCGCACTGGGGTGGGGGGATTCGTGCGTCCGGGCGACAAGGTGGATGTGATCTGGACGCTCAGACTGTCGAAGGAGCAGGGCGGCGATCCGGTGGCAGTGACGCTGTTCCAGGATGTGATGGTCTTGGCTGTGGGGAGTGAAATGATGGGCAGAGCGGTCTCGGAAAAGGAGGCCAGCAACGTCTACATGGTGACGCTAGCGCTGGGGCCGCAAGAGACCGCGCTGCTGCTGTATGCCCGGGAGCAGGGACCCCTGCAATTGACCCTGCGCCCGCGCAGCGACCAGGCAGGAGTGGTCGCTGTCAGCCCCGCCAACAGTGCGGTCATGACCAAGATGCTCATGGGTGACCGGGCCCCGGCGCCACCGTCACGGCCGCCACGTCTGGTCGAACTGATCAAGGGCTCGGAGAGGACCGTCGTCTCAATCAATGAGTAAAGCCCGCCACCTCGGCCTGCCGCTTCAGGCAGGCGCCCTGCTGCTCGCCTGTCTGTTAGCTCGGCCGGTGGCCTCTCCAGCTGCCGAGGCTGAGACCGTGGCTTCGCTCACGACCGAGGCCGAGGCATTCCTGGCCGACACGGCGGTGTCGGAGGTGGTGCCACCAAAGGATGCCAGCGAGGAGTTGTCTCTTGCCATCGGGGCTGTTGAGAATCTACGGGCCGAGGGAGTGCAAAGGGTCTTGGTGGCCGAGCCTGAGATTCTCGATGTCTCGGTGTTGTCGACCAATGAGATCTTGCTCAAAGGGTTGGCTGCCGGGCGCACCGATTTGCTCATTTGGGACGTGACCGGACAGCGCACCTTCGCGGTCATCGTTACCGATGAGACCTCGGCGAATACGGAAGCCTCGCTGCGGGATGTCATCGCCCAATTGGGACTCACGCAAGTGCTGATCCAGCGCGAGGGCAATAAGCTCTTTCTCATGGGGGCGGTGGAAAGCAATGATGACCTCGCCCGCCTGGAAGAGCTGCTCAGCGGGTATCGAGGCGTGACCAACTTGGTGGCGATGCATCCGCCGCTGGTGCCGCCCGTGCCGCTGCCACCCGAAGAGCCCCCTCCGCCGCTCATCGCCCTGGCCGTGCAGCTCATTGAGTTGACGAGGTCCACGACCGACCAATTGGGCGTGGATTGGAACGATAGCATTACGTTGGGCGAACAGCCCTTTGTGGATGGCTCGACGACCACCAGCACTACCGCGAGCCTGAATGACTTCGGCTCTTCCATGGTCAAGCGCATGGGAGAGCCCTTCCGGATCGGCCGGCTCTTTCGCACCGGGTTTTCCCAGACGCTGAATATGTTGATCACCGACAACAAGGCCCGCGTGCTGGCGGAGCCCAAGCTGGTGACCGCGAGCGGCAAGCCTGCGGAATCTTTCATCGGCAGCGAGATCCCCATTATTACGGCGTCATCCACGAGCGTCACCGGGGCCGTGTCGACGACGATCGAATTCAAGCGCTTCGGCGTGAGCCTCGAGATTACCCCCGTGCTCCTCGCAGATAACGAGAGCATCCACACCATTATGGAGACGAAGGTGCAAGATCTCGACACGACGAATGCGATCGTGATCACCGGGGTGACGGTGCCTGGTTTTCGCGTGCGCGAGACCACGACGGAGGTGGTGACCGCCTCCGGAGAAACGATCGTGATCGCCGGTCTGCTCCAGAGCGCTGACCGGAACGTCACCTCCGAAGTGCCGGGCATGGGCAAGATGCCGGTGTTCGGGCGCTTTTTCCGCTCGCCGAATATTACTTCCAACGAGACCGAGCTGATTATCACCATTACGCCGGAATTGTTGTTGGATCAGGCCTCTCACGCGGAGCGAAAATTGATGGTGGAGCAGGCGTTGGCGTCTGCCGAGGTCGCGGCGTCTGTTGAGGATCCCCGGCTGCGATATGCCTTGGTGGTTCAGGACCGTCTCGCAAAAGCAATTCGTTATCCTCTGCGGGAGAAAGAGTTACAGATGCAGGGCATGGTCAAGCTGAGGATGCATTTATTTGCCGATGGCACGCTTGGCCGCGTCATGGTGGTAGAGTCCTCCGGGATCTCTTCTCTTGATCAGGAGGCTTTGAAGGCGGCAGAGTCTCAGTCACCCTATCCCTCTTTTCCCAGTCAGCTTATGGAGCGAGAGATTTGGCTCGAGCTGCCTGTTATTTTCCGCACCTCGTAAGTCCCTCCAACCAAGATTTCATGCATTGTGGCTTGCAAAATATGGGTAGGATTAGCTATGCTTTATTATTGAAGCGTTTATAAAAGACGAGATTTACTAGGACTTCACAGTTTTCTATGAAGAGTGGGGAGGTGCGCTAGGATGGCCAAGGACGCGCAAAATCGCTGCATCGTCGTATTCGGCACCAAAGGGGGTGTCGGCAAGACGATCGTGGCGACAAACCTCGCGGTGAGCCTCGCACAGCGTACGAAGAAGCCTGTTTGCTTGGTGGATATCGACACCATGGCGGTGGGGGATATTGCGAAGTCACTGAATCTCACCACCAACCGCTCCATGCTGGATTTAGCTCCAGCCCTTCGCAAACAGCTGAGCGCGCAGGACTTTCCGCTCAGCGCCGCCATCGTGCAGCACGCTTCCGGCGTGCACTTGCTGCCGATGATGTCGAGCCACCGGCAATTCGGGCAGCTCGAGGCCAGCACCCTGGGGCAGATTTTGGCGATCCTCAAGCAACGCTATGAGTACGTCATCATCGACGGGGGCAAGGGCTTTTCCGAACCGCTGATTACCGCGTTTGAAGCCGCGCACATGATTCTCCTGGTCATGTCGCCGGACGTGATCACGCTGTATCAGACGAAATGGGCGCTGGGTATGATGGAGAGCCTGCTCTTTCCCTCGGCGATGGTGAAGGCCGTGCTTAACCGAGCGGAGAGCCGCGGGGGGGTGGGGAGCAACGACGTGCGGATGGCCATCCCCTGCGAGATTATTGGCGAGATCCCCTCGGATGGCAGCGTCGTGGGCAACGCGGTGAATCAGGGATTGCCGATTGCCACCGCCGCGCCGCAGAGTCGGGTCGCGGCCGCCTTCAACCGACTGGCCGAAGTGCTGGAGACGCGGCCTGAGTTGTATATCGCGCACCAGGATGTGCCACGCCATAACCGCCCACCGGGGGGGACCGCGGTTTTGCCGGTCAATGGGGCGCGCATGCCCAGCTACATGTACGACGCCGATGGCGGCGAGGGCCTGGAGCCCGTGGATGAGATCGTGCTGATGAAGCGTCGCATCCACGACAAGCTCGTAGAAGAACTGGACCTCAAGCGACTGGATTTGGCTTCCATGGCGCACAATGCGCAATTGCAGGAGCTGCGGGTGCGGACCGAGCGCGTCATCACGAACCTGCTCGCCAAGGAAATGGGCGGGTTGATCGCCTCGCAGGAGGTGCGGGCGCGGCTCGTGCGGGAGATCAGCGATGAGGCGCTGGGCTACGGGCCGCTGGAGGAGTTATTGGCGGACCCGAGCGTGACCGACATCCTGGTGAACAACAAGGACCAGATTTATGTCGAGCGCAAGGGGCGCCTGGAGCTGACCACCAAGAAGTTTATTTCCAATGACCAGGTGCGCGCCGTGATTGAACGGATTATCGCCCCCCTGGGTCGCCGCATCGATGAATCCACCCCCATGGTCGACGCGCGCCTGCCGGATGGCTCGCGCGTGAATGCGGTCATTCCGCCCCTGGCCATCAAGGGGCCAGCCCTTTCGATCCGCAAGTTCGCGCGGGTGAGGTATTCGGGCGAGGACTTGATCCGCATGGGCAGCGTGAGCCCCGAGATGGTGAAGTTCATGAGCGCCTGCGTGCACGTGCGCAAGAACATGATCATCTCCGGCGGCACCGGGTCGGGCAAGACGACGTTCTTGAATGTCGTCTCCACCTTCATCCCGGAGGGCGAGCGCATTGTCACGATCGAGGACGCGGCAGAGCTGAAATTGTCGCAGACCCATTGGGTGAGCATGGAATCGCGTCCCCCCAGCGTGGAAGGGAAGGGGGCCATCGGGATTCGCGACTTGTTCCGCAACTCACTGCGTATGCGGCCAGACCGCATCATCATCGGGGAGTGCCGCGGCGGCGAGAGCCTCGACATGCTGCAGGCCATGAACACGGGGCACGATGGGTCGATCACGACGGTCCACGCCAACTCGCCGCGGGATGTCGTGAGCCGGCTCGATTCCATGGTGCTGATGTCCAGCATCGAACTGCCCATACGCGCCATCCACGAAATGATCGCGTCGGCCATCCATATAATCCTCCATACGGCCCGTCTGGCCGATGGCTCGCGCAAGATCACCGCGATTACGGAGCTGACGGGCATCAACAGCAACGGGGAGCTGCAGATGCAGGACATCTTCATCTACCGGCAGAGCGGGATGAGTCCTCAAGGGGAAGTGATGGGTCGATTCGAGGCGACCGGGACGCTCCCCACCTTCCTCCATGAGTTGATCGTCAAGGGCCTAGGGGTTGACCCCGAAATCTTCAGGGCGCCGGCTGCCGCATGAGCACGCGGCCGGCCGCGACGGCCTGGGAGCTCACCGTGGTTCGTACGCAGCACCTGCTGGCGTCCCGGGCCGTATGGGCCGGGTCGCTGCGGGCGCGCATGGTCGGCCTACTGGGACGCGCGGACTTGAGCGAGGGCGAAGGGTTGATTCTCGCCCCTTGCCAGGCGGTCCATATGTGGTTCATGCGCTTTGCGATCGATGTGGTGTTTGTGGATCGCGCCTGGCGCGTGCTGGCGCTGTGCGCCCCTCTGCGGCCCTGGCAGTGCTCCTCCTGGGTTCGGGGGGCCTGGGCCGCGGTCGAGGTGCCGACCGGTAGCGTGGCGCAGGCTCAAGTGGCGGTGGGAGACACGCTCCTCATCCGCCCCGTGACCGAGGGTTCCCGGTAAGGCCCATGAACGCTTGGGCGCGCTTTAACGTCTGGTTTGAGTCGCGAGCGTTGTGGAGTCACGCCTCCTTTCTCTACGCGGTCGTGCTGCTCATCGTGGTCACGACCTACCTGGCGACTTGGCCGATCCAAATGCTGGATACCGACCTCTGGTATCACCTCAACTCCGGGCGCTATATCCTGACGCACCATCAACTGCCGCAGGAAAGTTACTTCTCCTTCTTGGAGCCACGACCCTGGATTGACTACTTCTGGCTTTTTCAGGTGGTCGTGTATCAAGTCTATACGTGGGCCGGCTACCTCGGCTTGGTGGCGCTGCGCGCCCTGCTGTTCGCGGCCATTGGCGTGACGCTCCTGGCTCTGCTCTTCACGGTGTCCGACCGGGCCCAGTTGCGGCATACGCCTTGGATGGCGTTTGTGTTCGTCTGCGCCATCACGGTGCTGCTGCCTCGTGCCTTTAACTTGCGCCCACACCTCTTCACGTATCTGTGCATCACGCTGATGCTCTACATTCTCGAGTGTCGGCCACACCAGGCGTGGTGGCTGCCAGGCCTCGCCGTGTTGTGGGTGAATTTTCAAGGCATCGCCTATCCCATGCTCTGGCTGATCAGCGGCAGCTATCTGCTGCAAGCACTGTACCGCGGCTGGCGCCGGCAAGCCCCGCGCTGGTGGTCCCGCAAGGTGGGATCGGCGGCGCTGGCGTGCTTTCCGGCGGTGCTGCTGACTCCGCACGGCGCGCGCCTGCTCCCGCTGCCCTTCACCCCGACCACCCTCGGTTCCGAGTATATTGCCGAGATGCGCCCCATGGATCTCTTCGAGGTCCTCTCCGCGCACATTGTGGCCCTTGCGCCATCGTCGATGGTCTTTTTCAGCTTGCTGGCGGGGGCGATCGGGTTGGCCGCGGTGCTCCTGCTCACCCGTCGCCGCGAACAGTTTGCGCCCTTGCTGCTGTGTTTGGGAGGCTGGTACCTGCTGTCCAAAGGCGGTCGCTTCGTCAATGAGTTCTTCCTGCTCTCCTTGCCGCTGCTGCGGGCGCACCCGTTGTCCTTCTTGCCGGGCGTGATGCGTCGGGTGCCCAAGCCCGTGTACTTCGGCCTGGTGGTGGGTCTGATGCTGATGCCGTTACGCTATGTCATGGAAACCTTTCGCCATCGTCCCGCGTTCCCGTTTTCTTCGGTCGGGCTGCCGGTAGGGACGGCCACCATGCTGCAGGCCTACGGACAGAGCAGTCGGGTGCTCAATGAGCCCAATATCGGCGGCTATCTGCAATGGATGCTGTACCCGAAGCATCGCATTTACATCGACATGGAGGCGATCGTGCTCTTCTCGGATGAGGACCTCTTCGCTGCGGGATCGGTGTTCAGCGACCCCCAGGTGCTGGGATGGGCGTTGGCGCGCTACCGCCCTGATTTTCTGCTCGTGCCTCTGCAGGTCGAGGGCTTTCCCGATCGCATCAAGCACTGGCCGGCGTATGAACTCGTCTGGTGCGATGATGGGGGGGCCTTATACGCCGATCGACAGCGGCATCCGACCTGGCAGCCGTTGGCGGCCTATGACCCGTTCCGGCTGGCGAAGGAGGGCGTGGAGGCGGTGCTCAAGGATCCTGAGGTGAAGGCGGCGGCTTGGCTCGAAGAAGCGGAGCGACTCATCCGGCCCGGCATGTCTTATGGGATGGGCCGCCATGTGGCAGCGGCCTTGCGCTTGGCGCAGGGCGATGCGCCGCGTGTCTTGGAGTACGCGCAGGCCTTAATCCACGACTTTCCCTACTTGCGCACGGGGTATGAGCTGCGCGGCGATGCCTTCAGGGCCCTGGGGCAACTTGAGGCGGCCTCTGCTGCGTACGAGTTGGCACTCTCCGATCATGTCGGCCAGGCGACGACGAGCCTCCTGCAGCACTTTGCGATGGTGCTGAGCGCCCAGGGCAAGTACGCCCAGGCGTATCAGCGCTTGCGCACCGCGACGCCCCTTTACGGTGGCGAGACCAGCGCGGAGGACCTCTATCGCATGGCCGTGACAGCGTTCTTGGCGGGCAAACCGGATGAGGCGCGCAGGCTGTTCCGCTACCTGTATCGCTATCGCATGCCCCTTGATGATTCAGCCTGGGCTCGGCGCGTGCGGCAGCGACTGGAGGCGCTGGGGCTGGGTTTCGACCCCCTGCCTGATCCCGGCAACACAGATCGATGAGCGCTCACATGGAACTGTCCATTGTCATGCCCTGCCTCAACGAGGCCCGGACGGTGGCTACCTGCGTCACTAAAGCGCGTCAATGGCTTGAGGCGCAGGGCGTGAGGGGTGAAATTTTGGTTGCGGACAACGGCAGCACCGATGGCTCGCAGGCGATTGCCGCTGCGCACGGGGCGCGTGTGGTTCCTGTCGATATCAAGGGGTATGGAGCGGCATTGATCGCCGGCATTGAAGCCGCACAGGGGCGCTTCATCATTATGGGCGATGCGGATGACAGCTATGATTTCACCCACCTGGAGCGATTCCTGGACAAGCTACGGGAAGGGTATGACCTCGTGATGGGCAATCGATTCCAGGGCGGCATTATGCCCGGCGCCATGCCCCCGCTTAATCGCTATCTGGGCAACCCGGTGCTCAGCGGTTTTGGACGGCTCTTCTTTCATGCGCCCATCGGCGATTTTCATTGCGGGTTGCGCGGCTTCAGCAAGGCGGCGGCCCTGCGCATGGACCTGCGCTGCACCGGGATGGAGTTTGCTAGTGAACTCGTCGTCAAAGCGTTCCTTCTGGGCATGCGGGTCACCGAGGTGCCGACCACGCTAGCCCCGGATGGGCGAGATCGCTCGCCGCACCTGCGGCCCTGGCGGGACGGGTGGCGGCATTTGCGGTTTCTGCTGATCTACAGTCCGCGGTGGCTCTTTTTCCAGCCCGGCGTGTGCCTCATGGTCAGTGGGGCCGGCGTGGGTCTCTGGCTGCTGCCGCAATCGCAGACCCTGCGCGGTGTCACCTACGATGTGCATACGCTGTTGTACGCGGCGATGGCCGTCTTGATCGGCTTTCAAGCCATCAGCTTTGCCGCCTTCACGCGGTTGTTTGCCCTCAGCGAGGGCCTGGTGCCGGAAGATGCCCAGCTCAGCCGGCTCTCGCGCGTGGTGACGCTGGAAGTGGGGTTGGTCATCGGCGGGATCCTGATGCTGGCGGGCTTGGGCAGCTCGGTCTATGCGATGACCCAATGGAGCGCGCGGGGCTTCGGCCCGATGGACGTGGGCCGAACCATGCGTCTGGTGATTCCCTCAGCCACGGTGCTGGTCTTAGGCTGCCAAATCGTGCTCTCCAGCTTCTTCATGAGCGTGCTGTGGCTTCGCCGCAGGCGGTCCAGCATTCTGCCATGAAGCCCCTTGACCGGCTCTTTCATTGGTTGCGCGCACGCGAAGTACGCCCGTACATCCGGCAGGGCGCGCGCGTGCTGGATATTGGCTGCGGCGATGGCCTGTTCCTGGCGCAGCTCGGCAACCGCATCCAGGACAGTATCGGTATTGATCCGGATATTTCGGCAGCGGTAGCTCGAGGAGCCTATCGCCTGATTGCTGGGCGAGTGCCAGGTGATGTACCCACGTCTTGTGGTCCTTTCGACGTCATCACGATGCTGGCTCTGCTGGAGCATCTCCCGCCTCCCGAGCAGCGGGGCCTAGCGCAAGCATGCCTCTCCTTGCTGGTTCCTGGAGGGTATCTGGTCCTCACGGTGCCATCCCCAGCGGTTGATGGTATTCTGCATTGGCTGCAACGGATTCCAGGCCTCTGCCAAGGCATGCATGTGGATGAGCACTACGGCTTCAAGGTAGAGCAAACGCCGGCGATTTTTTCAGCCTTCCGGCTGGTGAAAGCCAAGTCGTTTGAGCTGGGGCTCAATAATTTGTTTGTGTTTCAGGCACCGGCGCGGAGTCGATCGTAAGACCCTGTCAACACACGAGTTGATTATGCACAGCGGGCTTGACAAAACCCTGGAAGCTCGGCTAAACTTGTAGCATATAAGGGCAAACCCATCGAAAGGTGGGGACGCAAAGCTACGGACCCTTTGGGGAAGCCGGGCTGCCGAAAAAGCAGTTCGGCTTTAATTGTCTAGTGAGGTTAATAGATATGCAAAGAGTTTACTCAGAGCGCGGCAACGCGTTTATTGAGTACTTCGTGTTCGCGCTGGTGGTCTTGCTGGCCACGGTAGTTTTTTACCAGCGGCATCTCCAGCACGCAGGCACAGGCAGTCGCGGGGTCATGGAGCGGGCGTTTAATGAGATGGTCAACAAGGTGCTGGAACCCTGAGATGATCACGAAAAGCCGAGGGGCACAATCTGGACAGTCGATGTTGGAGTATGCGGTGATGGTGGCCGCCGTCGCTTCTGCATTGATCGTGATGACGGATTACGTGCGCAACGCGTTTCGGGCGCACGCGAATGCCATTGAAGAGGAGCTCAATGGGGCCACCGAGGAAAACAAGCCGTAAGGGTGAACACGAAGAGAGGAGGTGCGGGAGGATGCTACGTCTCATGCGCCGGTTCGATCGACGCGGACAATCCATTGTGGAGTATCTCATCATCGCCACCGTGATTGTCGCGGCGATTATCGCCATTAGAAGCAAGGTGTCGACCAACATGAATAGCTTATTCAATAACGCGGCGAACAAGACGAACGAAGCCGCCACGTCACTGGGATCGCTCAATCTTGAGTAATCGCGTTGTAACGACCGAAAGGGGTGAATCGGATGGCCAAGAAGCAGCGGCAGCAGTGCGTAGGACAAACACTCGGCGAGTACGCGATCCTGTTTGCGATCGTGCTGGGAGCGGCCATCGCCATGCAGCAGGTGGTAAAGACCAAGCTGCAGGGGGCGGTCAACAAATACACAAATGAGTACGCGGTCGCCGCGGGCAACGGAACGGCGGTCGCCTCCTTCGAGCCGAACCGGACGGTCAATAGCGTCTCCGGTGTCAGCAGCAACTTCTCGAATGTACGCGTAGGTATCGTGGATATTAAATCGAACAGCCAAACCAATATTACCAAGGGGCTCTAATACGGACATGTCGAGTATTTCGCATGGGAGGTGACCAACTAATGGCACGATGCGCTCGTAAGGCAAGACGAGGGCAGGTGACGGTGGAGACGGCGATCCTGTTCGGGTTCGTGATTGCCGCGCTCGTGGCGATGGCGATCTATCTGCAGCGGGCAGTGCAGGGGGGGACGAAGTCCAACTCCGATTCGTTCGGGACGCAGTTCTCGGCCAAAAACGCCTGGAGCGTGACGACCAACTCCACCACGAACGAGAACCAGCTACGCATTGACTCGAATCAGAACACGAACTACCACCAAGGTCTCAACTAGCGACTCACAGGCGGGAGGGCGAAGCCCCCCACCAGAGGTGTGAGCCGCCGAACCAGGATGGTGAGGCAGCCATGTCCAGCGGACGCGGCCAGCATGCGACCGAGTTTGTCATTGTGATCGGCACGGTGGCGCTTGCGGCCCTGGGGATGCAGTTTCTTGCCCAGCGGGCGATGCGCCAAGGGGTCGGCGCGGTGACCGACCAGGTGCTGGGACCGGATACGCCGGAGCGCGTTGCCGATCGGGCGAATGAGGTGTCGCAGTTCAACGCGAGAAGCAGCGTGTTCGTGCGGGAGAACGGCATGAGCACGCTCGACATCTTGCGGCGCACCACGACCAACCAACGCATGCAGGGCAACGCGATCAACGAGGACAACATACGGGTATCGCCATGAGCCGGGCGGGCCAAGCGACCATTGAAACCTGCGTGCTGATCGGCATGTCGGTAGCGGCGCTGGTCACCATGAACATCTACCTCCAGCGTGGATACCAGGGCTATATGCGCGCCAATGCCGCGGCCCACGGGCCGCAATTCGATCCTCGGGAGTCTACCTACACGATCGACCAGACGCACCATATCGGCCAACACCAGGACATCGACATCGTCAGCGGCTACGAAATCGTCGGGCAGGGCATTGGACAGGATGACCTGAGCGGACGGGGGGGCGTGCCGCCGCAGCGCAGCCTGGGCATTCGGGTGCGGATGGATTCAGATTGGGACATCGAGCGCAACGCGCAATGGGATGTGCGGAACCGGCCATGAGGCGATGAGCTGCCGCGGACAGGCGCTGCTGGAGTTCGCGATCATGGGATCGCTGGCTTTGATGGCGTTGGGCTTTTTTATCCAAATCGGGCTGCGCGCCAATTTCCAGCAGGAGATCGAGCAGCAAAACTTCCGGCGGACGATGCGCATTGCCAAGTCGCATGACAAGAACGAACCCCAATCGGTGACCCTGCAGCAGTATCGGGACCGGCGCGTGCCCAACCCGACCGATGGCCTGGGAGTGATGCCGCGCACCAGCACCAACGCGAGCAACACGGTGGTCTGGGGGGAATTCCTGACCTTCCTGGCGGTCGATCGGAACAGCCAGCCGCAGATCGTCGTGCAGTTGAATGACGAAGAGCGACGCTACCGCGCGGAGGACATGCTGAAGGAGAACAAGGGGGGCGGCGGTCCTTGCACGGCTGATTTTTATGCGTGCTCCAGCGGCTGCGATGAGACCGATACCGGTTGCTACAAGGATTGCCGCAAGCGGGAGGAGGACCTGTGCGACCCGCTGCCGCTGGTTAAGCACATCGACCGCGTGCTCGACGCCAACGGGACCTTCACCGAGCGCTACAACTCGACGAGGCTCGTCACCGACACCACAGAGACCGCCACGATGCGGTTGAACACGAAAGACAACGATAGTATCCCTTCATCTCTTTCGAAGAATGTGACCCATGATTATTAGCCGCACCTCCCGCGGCCAGGTGGCCATGGAGTACGTGCTCTCGCTGCTGGGGGTCGTGGTGTTCTTCGGCGTGATCCTCAGGGTGTGGATGTGGACCAATAGCACGCTGATGAGGCGGCAGCATTCGTTTCAGACCACGCGCGTGGAGGCCGGCACGTCGGGTGGAGATTCGGGGAAGGCGGTGCCCTACGTGGAGGAGCCGATAAGGCTGTTTGGCCTGCCGGGCACTGTGGGTGGGGGCAGCGGGATGCCGCCCGGCGGCGGAGGGGGCGGCCCGG
Source organism: Candidatus Omnitrophota bacterium (assembly GCA_020057015.1). Taxonomy (GTDB): domain Bacteria; phylum Omnitrophota; class Gorgyraeia; order Aquiviventales; family Aquiviventaceae; genus JAGVGS01. The sequence continues at coordinate 20,687 of JAGVGS010000077.1, forward strand.
CGGACTGCCCCATGAGAGGGCTCTATAACGTCTATATCGGTTTGGCAGAGGCTGAAGAACAGCGAGCCGCGAATTTGCTGGCAGGGGCCGATGCGGGCGCGGATCATTGCGTTCCGACCAGCCCTGAGACCGTCGACTGCACGCCCGGCTCTCAGAGTCAGGCTGGCGCTGACCTGGAAGCCGCCGCGACTGTCTTACAAGCGAAGGATGCAGAGATCGCCCAGGCTCAAGCCGATATTGCGAATTACGATCAACTGCTCCTGAATCCGCTGCTGACTCCGGCCCAGCGCGCAGACTATCAGAGTTTGAGGGCTCAACGACAAAATGATCTCACGAGATACCAGGCAGAAAGGCTCCCGTTGCAGGCTGAGGTGGATCGGCTCAACGCCTTGGTAGGCCCACTGCTTCAGAACAATACAAACCTCTTGAACATGATCACTATGGCCCTGAACACTGCTAGACAATATCGCGACCTGGCAGCAGCGCTCTGCCCAGACGACTGAGGGTGCCGTGATGCTCTGGTCCCTGAGATGCGCACAACACCTGCAACAGCTGCAGCGCTCGGTGCGCGGGCACGGCTGGCGCGCGGCGTGGGCCACAGCCAACCATCGCGGCCAGATGGCCGTCCTCTTTATCGTGCTGATCGCGCTGATCATTCTGATGGGTGCTATGACGATGAACCTCGGAGAAGTCGCGCGCCTCAAGACGTCAACGGCCAACGCGGCCGATGCGGGCGCTCTGGCCGGCGCCTCGTGGGTGGCCAGCGGCACGAACGAAGCCGCGTACATTGCGCGAGGCCTGTGGATCAACGTGTACCTGGTGCAGCTGATTCTCCTGAGCGGCCCTTTTTGGTGTATCTGGCTGTGCGTGTATCCCGTCTTTATCGTGCTGTTGCTGTGGGCGGTGGCAGAGATCTTCACGGCCATCGCCGAAGATGTCATGGAGATGGCCTTTGAGAATGCCAAGGGCGCTACGTTGTTTAGCACGATCCAAAACCTCGCGATTGATGACAACAGCGATGTCGTGCGAGATCAGTTGAAGCTGTTGGCGAAGAGCTATGAGGACACGGAACACGTGCCCACGTCGCTCACGCTGGGGCCCTGGATGCGCCGGGGCGCCGATGGGGTCGATCGGCCCAGCCGGATTGAGGTGAACTTCAGCTTCAGCAAGATGAGCGCGCCGTCGATGGAGATGCGAAATTTCTCGCCCTTTTGGATATGCCTGTCGCCCCCCATCACCATTGGATGGTTCAACTGCAGTTATCCCCTGTATGCCTACATTAGCGTCAACGGCATGGGCGATGATGCCGAAGCGCCTGACAACGCGACCATGAAGACCAGCGATGGCGGCGGTGGCGGCGGCGGCAGTTTCTTAGACAAGCTCGGGCTCGGTTGGATGAGCGGCTATATCCCGAACTGGACCTCGCTGCTGAGTGTCATTGCGAACTTTCCTTATCCCGAGCACGGCACCTGCCAGACCTGTTTCCCGTTCATCATTATATTGCCCGTCCCGGTGATCCCCCAAACGATTGACGACGGCGAAGGGGATATCACGGTGTCGGTGCGGCAATTCCGCAGCGGCGGCAGCCAAATGCGGTTTTGGCAAATGCTGTACCCGGCCGCCGGCATCCTCTCGCAAGCGACAGCGCACTACAACCCGGCCAACGTGGGTGGTGGCTGGGGCAAGCCCACGGGCCGGGCCAACCTCAAGACCGCAGGGCTGCTATGACCTGGCGGCGGGGCCAAGCGGCTTGGTGGGGGCCTGCCCTAGGGGTCCTGGTGCTGGTGGGGGGGGTGGGGGCCTCAGCAGGAGACTTGCCGCGGCCCGCCGGCGCGGGCAAAGAGGACGGGAGCCCGGAGATCGACGCGGTGGTGGGTGAGCAGCCTATGAAGACGCAAGGCCTCATGACGACGCTGGGGGTGGAGGCGGCCCGCGCGTTTTATCTGGAGCAGTTGCCCAAGCAAGGCTGGCGGGTCGGCCCGATGCCCGGCATGGATCAAGTGCGGGCGCAGCGTAAGAACGCGGAGAAGACGTTTCGCGATCACCAGGCCGACATTGCCGCTGATCCTAAACTGAAAGCGCAGGTCGCGATGTATGATCCCGCGGGCCTGGATCACACGCTGGAGCGCGTGATCTATGCCGAACGAGGTCGCGAGCGCCTGATGGTCGTGTTCAACGAACTCGGACCCCGGAAGACCATGGTGATGCTCAACCGCTATGACGAGGCGCGGGCCGTCGATCGTGTAGGCGATGGCCTGCCGCCGCCGCGCAGCACCACCTCAGTGTGTTGCAGCGGCGGCCAGGTGCCTAGCGCCTTGCGCATGATGCCTGAGGGGATTCCGTCCTACCCCAAGGCTCGGCCGATGGCCACCGGGGCCGTCCCGCAGATGGCGCCATCGCAGAAGATGATCTCTGAGATGGCCTTGACCGAAGATTCGGCGCACGAGGTGGCGGCTTTTTACCGGACGCGCATGGCCGCGGCGGGATGGGCGATGGAGGATCGCGGCGATGATATCCGGCGGCTGGGGTTCAGCCTGAACCCGCTGCCGGGCGGCGGCCCGATGGATGCCAAACTGCTGGTGTTTCGCAAAGATGGTGCGATCTGCACAATCGCCATGGGCAAGATGCCCCGATCGGCGCTGACCGAGTCCGCCCCCGCGGCGCCGGCGGCCCCGGCGTCGTCTGCCCCGCAGGCCAAGGAGAAGCGGGAAGAGACCATCATCATGCTGACGTATTTGGAAACCAAGTCCTTGAAGAAGCGAGAGGCCGGCCATGGGCTGCCCTTTGCCGCCCCTGCGCAGCGCTAGCGCGCAATCGACGATTGAAATGACACTGCTGCTCCTGGCGGTGGTGGGGACCCTGGTCATCATGTGCACCTTTCTACGGGGCGCGGTGGCCTCGCGCATTAAAAGCGGCGCGGACACCTTTGGCAAAGGCTTGCGCTGCAATAACTTGAGGGTGGAATGCCAGTAGTGACCCTGTCGGACCTGCTCATCCCGCTGTGCTGTTTCGGCGCCGTGGTGATCACCACGTTTGCGGCATACCCGGTGCTGGCCGGCCGAGTCAGCACCTATTTGGATGAGCAGACCCAGAAGGCCACCGGTCAGCTCGAGGAGATGTTCGTTGTCCTCTCCCGCGAGACGGTGTGGACGCTCTACGCCACGGCGCCCTTTGCCGTGGGCCTCGGGGCCTGGCTCTTGACCGAACGGGTCATTTTCGGCCTGTTGGGGTTTGCGCTGGGCATCCTCGTGCCCTCGATCGTGATTAAGCAGCTGGATAGCCGCCGCCGCAGCAAATTCCAAACGCAATTGGTGGATGGCCTGCTCTTGCTCAATAGCAGCTTGAAGGCGGGTCTGAGCATGCTGCAGTCGTTCGCCGCGATGGCGGAGGAGATGCCCCCACCGATTTCGCAGGAGTTTTCGCTGTTGCTGAAGGAGACGCGCATGGGGATCAACCTCGATGAGGCCATCAAGCATCTCGATCTGCGGATGCCTTCGGATGATATGCGCCTCTTCAGCACTGCCGTGCTGGTGGCTCGCGAGTCCGGGGGGGATGTGACGTCCATCTTTGGCCGACTGGTGGAGACGCTGCGCGAGCGCTACAAGATCAAGGAGAAGATCAAGACGCTCACCTTTATGGCTCGCCTGCAGGGCATCATCATGGCCATGCTGCCCTTTGCGTTCGCCTTTGCCGTCTATCAGATGGATAAGAACTATTTCACCTTTTTTTTCACCGACCCGTTGGGTCGGATGCTGCTGACGATCATCATCGTGTTGCAGGTGCTGGGGGGGGTGATGTTCGCGCGCTTCAGCCGCTCCCCGCTATGAGGTGTTCATGCTAACGACCATGCTGATGGTGGTGTTGGTGCTCCTCGCGGGCGGCATCGCCTGGTACTACAGTTCCGATGGGACCAGCGAAGCGGTACGCACGCGTATCTATAAGGAGATCTCTGATCAGGGGAAGCGGCCCTCGCTGCTGGGGCGGTTGGTGGAGCTGCTACAGCCGATCAACCAGTATCTGCCCGCCGCCTGGATCAGTCGGAAATTAGTCAATCGACTCGAGGCCGGCGGGGTGCGGATGAGCCCCCTGCAATTTTTCGTGATCCAGGAGTTGTTCTGCATCGGCTCGGGCATCCTAATTTACGTCATCACCTTTGGCAGCCTCCGCTTCAACCTGGGATGGTTCCTGCTGTTCTCGCTGCTGGGTTTTTTTGTGCCGCAGATATGGCTCTTTAACCGCATCCAGAGCCGGCGGCAGAGCGTCTCGCGTGATTTGCCGGAAGTCGTAGACCTGTTGAGCCTGTGCGTGGATGCGGGCATGGATTTCATGAACGCCCTCGCGCGCGTGGTCAAAGAATACCGCTCTTGCCCTACGACCGAGGAGTTGAGCATTACGATCCAGGAGGTGCGGGTGGGCAAACGGCGGCGCGACGCGCTGCGCGCCTTCGCCGCCCGTATGCAGACGCCGGATACCAGCTCGTTTACCCGGACGCTGGTGCAGGCCGACCGCATGGGCAGCGGTATTGCCGAGGCGCTACAGATTCTCTCAGAAGACATGCGCATTAAACGCTATCACTGGGCCGAGCGCTATGCCCAGCAAGCGCCGGTCAAGATGCTTCTCCCGCTGCTTTTTAGCCTGGCGACGGCACTCATCATTGTGGCGGGACCGATCATGGCCCAATTCTTGAGCGGGGGTTTTGACGTGAATGCCCTGAACTCACGTGCTTCACAGGGCGCGGGCGCGGAATAGCGAGGGCGGCGGAGCGATTTCAGACAGCCGCTCGTCGGCTGACGGGGTCGTGTACGGTGAAGAGATAAAAGTACGTAACTTTGCTTAGAGAACGATAGTTCTCAAGGCAAAGTGCTGTCTGCTTTTTATAGGCCTTTAGTTGAACAGGGAGCGGAAACCGCGGCATGCGTATCGACCGGTGGCTTGAACTCAAGCGGACCAAGGCCTTTTGTCTGGCCTTGGCGCTGGTGTTTGCCGCCGAACAGGTGGCCTACGGTGCCGACGGCAACGTGTTCCAGATGCTGCGGCTCTCCTCGGAGCAGCAGCGCCATCTCGAAGTGGCCCAGGCTGCGGCCATCACCACGATCTACGCAGACCTCTACAATCGCACACCGACCTCGGAGGAACTGCGCGAGGCGATTGCGTACCTGCGGCGCACGCCGCAGATGGCCCACCTGATCGAGCGCCTCAGCCAGTCGCCGGAGTCGCGCTGGCGGCTGCGTCAACTCAATCCGGAGCGCGTGCGCGCGCGCAAAGCCGAGGCCGCGCGGATCAGCCTTGCGGCCGGTCAGATCGTGAGCCGCTTCTTCCAGGAGTTAGTGGCCCAGCCTGAGTGGGGCACGACAGAAGCCGGCGCGGTCGAGATCCTGCCTGGTTTGTCCGTACGGCCGCCTTCGCCTGAACTGACGCGGCTGAATGCGGTGGAAATCGACGCCTTCCGTGGTTGGCTGCAGGCGCCGGAGACGTTGTGCTCCAACTGCGCGCCCAATGCGCTCGCACCACTGCTCAGCACCGTAGGCCTTCATGTCTCCAGGGAGACCTTGACGGCGCAGGCCTTCTTAGTGGATTACCTCAGCGGGAATTTGCAGCAGCCGCTGCGCGGCGCGCTCACCATCTCGATGGATGCGGTGCAGCAGCTCGCCACGGCGCATGGGCTGCCGCTGCAGGCCGTGTCGCTGACCTCCGATGAGCTGCTCTTGCTGCAGCGCGCGTTCATCGCGGCCTTGGACCTCAACCAGGATGAAGAGGCGGACCACTATGTAGTGGTGTGGGATGCCGATGAGGACCGCGTGCGATATCTGGAATCCGATGGCACGCGCGAAGAGCTGCCCACCCAGGAATTCCTGCGCTTCTTTGCCCACACCGCGCTGGTGCCTGCGGTCGAGCCCATCGGCCAAACGCTGAGTCTGCAAGCACGACGGGCCATCGCGGGTGGTCACCGCAATCGCGATGAGTCGACGTACGGAGCACCGATCATGCTGGTGCAGATGATGCTGCAGGTCGGCTCGATTGCTGGCGCGGGCATCTCGGGCGGGGCACCCGCCTTTGCCGGGGCCTTAACCAATGCCGGCGTGAGTTATGGGGCGACGTATTACTTAAAGGAAGCAGGTCTCGATCCAGGGCTAGCGGCAGTGATCGGAGGCTTCGCCGGCGGCCTCGCGGGCAGTAGTGTGACCAGTGCGGGTGGCGGGAGTTTCGATCTGAGCTCGGCCGTTAAGGCTGGGATAACCAGTGCGGCCATTACTGGGGCCACTTACGGCATTAGCGCGGGTTTGCGTGAGGCTGGTGTTTCCGACAGCCTGGCCAACCTGGGCGGGGCGGTGCTGGGTGTCGTCGCGGGCAATGCTATTGCGGGGGGGCTTTCTGCTTCGCTGAATCTTGTTAATGCGCAGTATGGCTCGACCGCGCAGGGGACCGGGACCGGTTCGACTTATAGCGGACCCGCGGCAGGAGCTGACCCCAATTTTGTCGG
>JAGVGS010000032.1 GCA_020057015.1 Candidatus Omnitrophota bacterium
CGCCTCGCGGCGGGGCCCATCCACGCGGATCACCCGGCAGGAGCCCACAATGCGCGAGAAGGGGAAGATATTCCGAAACTCCCAGGGAATCCCGATGGAAACCGTCAGCGCCTCGCCCGGCGAGATCGACCCGCGCGCCCGCACCCGCACGTAGGCCCCGCCCATGCTCAGATCGACTGTTTGGCCCAGGTACCCCCGGATGACGCCTGCTTCAGCCGCTAGTTTGTTCAGATGTGCGGCCGTCTCGAGGGCGATCCTCGGCTCATGGCGCCGATCGGCCTGTTCAGTGGGCATGAATGCTCCTACATAAAAACAGTGAGCCCGGCAGGTGCGTCTGCACAGGACTCCCGCCTAGGCAGACATCCAACCGGGCACAAAGACCCTTTACCCCGACACGCAAAAGCATAGCGCCTCCGGCTGGGGGACCACGCGAATACAGCCACTGCTGCTCGATCCCTAACCAACGCCACGTCGCGCGTGGACGCAAGGATGCTGCGACGCGAAAGCGCACCCGGTAGACTGGCTCATCATAGCACGCCGCCTGGCTGCCTGAGGAGAGAATACTGCGGCAAAGCGACGGGTCGGGCACAGCGCGCTGAGCCTGCATCGCCGAGATGACTGGTTGAAGTTCCCGCACGGCGACTCGCAGCCGAGACCATCGATCTCGCGCGAGAGGCAACTTCACCAGCCAGCGCAGCAGCGGTCTCCTCGATGGAATGGGAAGAAGGTGCGCGCCCACCCTTTGGGCCCCCTGGCAGAGTTGTCGTGCAAGCCTGCGTGGGGGTGTAGGCGTGGCGCGAGGCCGCACCTGCGCGGGCAGCGGGAGGCGCAGCACGTCCAAGCGCAACTGTTGCTGGATCAAGCTGCTGCCGGCTGCTGTGGCCAGAGGCCGCAGGTATTTCTGAGGCCCAGCATCCTGATCGGTGGCCGTCTCGGTAGCGCGCGCAACGGCGGCTGGCCCGAACAGGCACACGGCCAGGAGTGCAGATAGCGACAGCAGAGCGATCCTTCGCTGACGCGCTGCGACAGGCATGGGGCTACGGCGCTCCCTCAGTTTCTCGGGCAGCGGCCACCGCTTCAGGCACCAGACCCAGCGGCGTATTCCGGAAGCGCTCCATCGGGGCGAGCTCGAATGCCGGTGCCGGAAACTTGATGGTAAAGATGGTCTGATTCGACTCGCCCAGTACGGTGACCACCCCGCCATGCTGCTCGACAAGTATGCGTTCCAGGGAAGTCACGCCGGACCCGGTGGCGGTGATCCGCACGACGTCTTGTCCATCTTCGGCGAAGGTCTCGATGAGAATATCGCGCGCCTGAAGTGGCTCGCGCGGCGAAAAGTGCAGCGCGCTAATCAAGAGCGGTGTGAGCACCCGTTGCCAGGCTTCGGGGTCCATCCAGTCGGTGAGCTCCCGGTTTGTGGGCTGCGCTTGCGCCTGCACACGAACCCGCGCCAGCGCCGCACCTTCGCTGTGAGCCTGTTCTACTGCCGCGGCCCAGAGTTCAGAAAGTACCCGCGAGAACGGCGTCTCGAGGGAGGACCAGGTCTCTTGGATCGTTCCGCGGCCCTGCCGGATCAGCCGCGCTCGAAGATAGTTGCGGTTAGGCTCGGAGGTGAGCACTTCCTCCATGCTGCGGCGCGCCAGCTCTGACAAGCCGGAAGTTCTCATGAGATCCCGTACTTGCAGGTCGACCGTATGGGCGCCGGTGGTATAGCTAGTCTGAATCAGTGAGATCATCTGGCGCGCAAGCTCCCCGCGGCCTTCAGCGTCCTGGGCGGCTAGCCAAGTGTGCACGTCGCGGTCTTCAAAGAGGCCTGTGGCTTCTTGCTCTTGCAGCGTCTCAGTCATCGCATCGCGGACGCGCCACTGTTCAGGACCTTGGGCCGCCAATTCCCTCACCCGCCGCACCGCACGCAACTGTAGTAGATTGCTGGGTACCACCACGTCGACATAGCCCAGGGCCAGGGCTTCTTGCGCGCTGATGCGGCGAATCTGGTAGGGGAGATCCTCTGCGGGCTGCATGAGGAGCCGCACGGCATTCTTCGGCCCCACACGCCGGGGCAGCCGGTGCAACCCGCCCCAAGGCGGCAGCAAACCGTTGCGCAGTTCGGTGTGCCAGATGATCCCGTCCTCGGCAATCACGCGCCCCTGAGCTGCTAGGGCTAGTTGAGCGCCACCGCCTGCGGCAACTCCATTGATGGCCATGACCACGGGCTTGTCTGAGTTTTCAATGGCATCCGCCAATTGCTGCCCGAGTTTGATATTCTCGGCAGCCTGCTCCGGCGTTTGGCCCAAGAGCTCCTGGGTGTCGCCGCCAGCGATGAAGGCCATCGAACCGGCACCTGTCACGATGAGGCCCTGCACATCGGCATCTTCCTGTGTCGCCTGGAGGATGGCCAGCAGGTCGCGGCGGGTCTGCTCATCCACGCCATTGACCGGAATCACCTGCTGCCGGTTGACAGTGACCTGGCGGATATCGCTCGCCACCCGTACAACCTCAAGCGAGCCGTTGGCGACGCTGGGCAGCGCGGCAAACCGCTCGGTCTCGCCCACGCTTGCGGCGCTACGCGCAGCTGCGTCTTGCGCATCTGCTGCTTGAACGTAGGCCTCTGCTTGCCGAATCGTTGCTTGCAACCGCGCGAACAGTTTGCCCTCCGGATAGAGATAGCTCACCAACCGATCCGTTCCGAGTTCTTCTTTGTCCACTTCAGCTCTCAGGTCAATTGCTGCCGCGCGCTGCGCGAGTTCCTTCGCGCGTAGAGAGGCCAGATACATCGCTGGGCGCGTGATCGTAATAACGCCGGGCTGTCCAGCCGCTGGCTCCTGGATCGTGATACCCACGCCCTCACGTTTGGACAGATAAGTAATCTCAGCAATCGATCGGACCAGGTCCACGATGGCCTCCTCCACAGCCGGCCGGTCCACCTGCTCATTTGCTATGCCGCGCTCGCCGGCATTCGGTCGCGCAGCGATGAGCGCATCGATGAAGGCCTCGACCTGATTAGGATCGATCGCGCTGGCAACGAGCAGTGGTGCTTGCGCACGGTCCAGCAGCATCGCGGTCAGCGCTTCCTGTGATGATTGCGACGGCTCATACCAGAAACTCAGCAACCCGTCCTTGACGTCCGCCCGCTTGAAGAAAGCATCCAGCCTGGGGTAGCGCGCAGCAAGACGGTCAATGGTGGCCGTCAGATCCCGAGCGTGCAGGTCGGCGCTGGCGCGTCCACTCATGAGCGCTTCCACGATCCCGTGGAGCTCATCCGGATGAATACGGAATGACGCGTCCTCGAGATTGAGCGGCAGGTTGAGCAGCTGGGCGATGATGCCATCGCGCGACCACGAGCTCTCCGGATCATACCAGACGCTGAGCAGCACGTTCTTGACGTCCTGGCGATCGATGAGGCCGGCCATCTGCGGATGCTGAACAGCCAACTGGCGGATGGCGTCATCCAAGCCTTGCACCACCTCCTGCGCACGGGCAGCCTTTTGGAGCCGCGCATAGAGTGGCCCACCGACCGCGAGCTTGAGCTCTAGCCGTTTCTGGCCCCCGGTTTCAATCTCGCCCACAAACGGCACAATGGCTGAGTCGAAATCCACCAAGCCCTCAGGATCCGAGCTGACGTGTGCCAACAGTATCGCTTCAGGATCCGAGGTGGTGCGTGCCAGAGCAAAAACCGCGTTCATCTCATCATCAAGTGAGCGCGCAGCATCACCGACCAGCGTCACAAGCCCTCCAGCAGCCTCCGGCTGAAACGTTAAGGAAGCCCCTTCTTCCGCAGCTTCAAGTTGCTTCAAGCGACGGGCTAGACGCTGGAAAACGTCGATCAGTTCCTTGTCTTCCACCGGGGCGCGCGAGTCGGCCGGCGCGAGCGCCTTGTCATACCCGAGGACTCCCTGCAGCGAGGGATCCGCTTGGATAAGCTCACCTGCCATCGCTTCGTTTGCCTTCGCCTGCGCAGTCAGGCGGCCTTCTTCTTCGAGGACCGCATCAAGCGCAGCCTGATTGACCGGTTGTTGCGCTTCGAGCTCTGCGCGCACGGTAGTGTTCCGCTCACGCGCCGGCCGCAGTAGCTCGGACTCCTGCTGCAGAATCTCGATGAGCTGCGCCTTAGCCGAGCGCATGGCCACATACCGGGATGCGTCCACCGGTCTCTGCTGCCATTCGGCACTCCGTTTCTCGCGTTCGGCCGCCAGCTGCGCCAGCGGGGTGAGTATCTCGGCTTGTCGGCTCCATGCCGCGCCCAATTGAACAACGGAGGCGAGGCGGGCTGCATACTCTCCTTCGACCTGGACCGTGGCGTTGAAAAATAGCACGCCAGGAGGAGCAGTTAGAGATTTCATTTCTGCCTCTGACAACCCCACGATCTGATCCGGAATCGGAGGCACCCTCACAAAAACCCCGGTTGAAATCAGGAACGCCTCGACAGCTTGCACATCAAGATCGTGAGGGTTGGCGAGCCCAGCCACGTCGACGGTCTTCCAAATCTGCGGCCACGCGGTATCGCCGAAGGGCTGGACTCGCTCCAGATAGTCCAAGAGGTGCTGCATGAACTCTGCCTGCCGCGACGGGAGTGGTGTGGTCGTCGGCGGCTGCCAGGCAAATACCTGCGGTAAGTCGACTAAGAGCGCTTGGATTGCTTCGTCCAGTTTGTCCGGCTGTGTGACCGTGCGCTCTACCGTGTCCACGAACTGGCCGGACGCGACCACTTCATACGGTGTGCGCCCAAACCAATGGGCGCGCTGAACCTGATATCCCTCTCCTGGTTTCACCGAGAGCGAGAACAAGACCGAGTTGCCGCTGTCGTCCTGCGCCCGAATCACGACATGTTCCCTGTCGGCCAGCGCTTCAACCCTCTTATGTCCGACATCCGCCGGCAAGCCGTGAATCAACGGGTGAGCCAAGATCGTATCGACGGCTTTCTGCAGCGCTGCGGCAGGGGTTATCTCAGGCTCGGGAGTAAACACCGGCTTCGGCAGGCGCACGTGCATCGCGGCGGTGCCCTCGACCAGCGAGCGGTAGGCCGCTTCAATGCGCAGCCAGCGGTTATCGCGATCCTTGCCCCAGCCGCGGCCCCAGATGGAGCCGATGCGGCCTACCCGGTATGTGGCCATGCGCTCGGCCAGCCACGCCAGGTACTGGGGTGCTGAGTCGCTGCGCACGTCGCGCCCGTCGGTGATCACGTGGATCACGACCTGATCGCCGCGCAGCCCTTCCTTGGCCGCCAGGCGCAAGATCGCTTCGACGTGCGCGAGCGAAGAATGCACCCGCCCATCCGAGAGAATGCCCATCAAGTGCAGCGTGGTGCCCTCGGCCTTGTGCCGCCGGATGTCTTCCAGGAGGACCGCGTTCTCGTCAAACTCGCCCTTCTCGATCGCGAGGTCAATCGCCACCTGGTCGGTCCCGACACGGCGACCGGCGTCGAACAAGACGTGGCCGAACTCCGTGGTGCCCGCGGTACCCTCGGGATAGCCGTTGGCCTCACCGGAAGCGTTGGCGGGTGCTGCGATGGCGCCGTCTTCGCCCGCCATCCAGCGGTCGATGTGCAGCGGGCTGCCCTTGCGCTCAGCGGCCGCAGCCATCGCGTTGCCCTCACGCTCCTGCCGCAAACCGTAGCCATCGAGGCAGATCTTGATGATCTTGCGATCTTTGCGGGGCTTCAACGTGCCCACTAGCGCGCTTTGGCGATCCCACGAAGATGGCGGCGTGATCCCACGCAGGGCCATAACCGTCGGGGCGAGGTCGCCAATCGTGACATCGGGCCGCACGGTCACCTGCTCGTCCTTGTCCAGGCCCAGGACGATAAACGGCACCGGGTTGCTGGTATGGGCCGGATTGGCGGCGCCATCTTCGTGCAGCATCTGCTCCCCGTTACCATGGTCCGCGAAGAGGATCACTATGTTGCCCTTGGACAGCGCATGGGGCACCACATCCCCCAGCACGGTGTCGATTTCTTGGATGCCCTGCACCACGGCGTCAAACTGGGCCGCATTGGCCTGCGCATGCCCCACCATGTCGGCATTCGGGATGTTGACAAAGATGTCCTCGATGCCGTCGTCAACACCGGCGCGCAGCGCCGCCCCGATCTCTTTCGCGCGCATTTGGGGAGCTTGGATGTGCGAGCCGACCTTGCGCGACTTGACGATCTTCACCGTAATCGGCAAGTCGGGGTGCTGCTGCGTGACAGTCGCGTCATCTTCGGCCACCGTCACATAACCGAGGTTGCGGCGGCCGTCCTTGAACCAGGTGACCGCGCGCCACTTCTCGCTCTCGCTCACGACCAACTGGCGGATGCCGGCCCGGCCGGCCACTTCGGCATACGTGTCTTCGATGGGGGCGGCGGGGTTGAACGCTTCCAGAGCGCGCTGCTCAGGGGGCAGCTCTTGGCTGGTGAAGCGATCGTCATAGTGCGTCATGGTGATGAGCCTCACCTTGGGCCGCACTTGTGCCCGATCGCTGAGGCCGCCGACCTGCCCATCATAAGGCACGTTGAGGAACGCGCCGCTAAGAGGCTTGGCCCGGTCAGTGCGGAAGTCCCAGTACAGCACGGTGTCGCCGTCTTTCACCAGGCCCAGGGGCTTGCCATTTTCATCTACCAAAACCAGTGGCGGTATGAATTGATCCTCCCCGCCGGCCTGATAAAACCAGCGCAGCGCCTCTTCCCAGCCCTGCACGTCGCGCACCGGAGCACCGCTGGCCGGGTGCGTCGCGTAGTGATACATGGCGGGTTCGATGGCCGGTCCTTCGTCCATGCTCATGATGGCAGCGAGCGCTTGGGCGCGCCCTGGCGTGCCCAGTCGCGCCACTTCTCCGACGAGCTGCTCTGCCGCCTCAGGGGACAGCCCAACGCTGGTTTCCAGCTGCCGCACGGCCTCAGCCCCTTCGTACTGCAGCAAGACGGCTTGCACTGCCGGCGGGCCGAGGAATCGAATGAGGCGCGCCGTGGCCGAGCCACCGCTCACCACCGGCGAGTGGTGCCGCGGGGTTTGGCGGCGGCTGGCAATGAGCTGAACCATCTGCGCGGCAATCGGCGCCGGCAACGTGGGCTGAGCAGGATTACCTACCAGGCGCCGCGTCGCTTCTTCCGTCGTGACGATCTTCCAGTCGGCAAAATCCCTCAAGACCTGGCGTACGCTCACGTCCACGTCGGGCATGAAGTTCAACCGGGGCGACAGCACAATGAACTGCCGCAGCGCGAGGCGTTGCTTCAGGCGCTGAAGCTCATGCACTTTGGCGCGGCGCACGTCCTGCACCGGCATGGTCTTGATGTCTGCGCCGGCCAAGAACGCGAGC